>PBIE01000033.1 GCA_002720375.1 Crocinitomicaceae bacterium
CAAAACGGAGGGAATATTGAAGATGGACAGCCACATCAATTCAAACTGATGTGGGATCCGGCCATCCCTCAGATGGACTTTTATTTGGATTGTGAGCTGAGGCTTTCCATGGACAACATGGACATTCAAAACGATATTTTCGGCGGCCAGAGTGATGTTTGGTGGGGCTTCACGGGCTCGACAGGGGGGTCGAGCAACTTGCAGTCCGTGTGCATTACCTCATCTGCTGTGGGGTTGCCTCCAGAGTCTGGATTCTGCGCTGGGGAAGGGGTGGAATTGACCTTGCAATCGACGGAGGAAGGGACGGTGTCTTGGTCGCCCACAGACGGCCTTTCCGAGCCGAATTCCGCCAGCACCTATGCCCAACCGGACGCGACCACATTGTACACGGCCACCTGGACAGACCTGTGCGGAGAGTCGCTTACTGCGGAAACCTTAGTGGAAGTGTGGCCTTTGCCGGAACCGGGCTTGCCTCAACAGGCCAGCTTTTGTCCGGGCGAAGTTGTGGTTCTGGAAGCTCAGGCTCCAGTCGGTGCACTGTCCGTTTTGTGGACAAACGGATCGACCGATGAGGTCTGGACCGGGACCGACACGGGATGGCAGGGTGTGCTTGTGGAGAGCGCTCAAGGTTGCTCATCCTTTGACAGCACCTTGGTCTTGGCCCTGAGCCCATCCACACTTGTGCTGCCCGAAGTGCCCGACTTGTGCGCCGGACAGGACACGCTCGTGCCTTGGCCACCAGAAGGGACAGATTGGATGGTCAATGGCGTTCCCATGCCCGACGGGTGGCTGGCCGTGGCAGGCGAGGCGAACATTTCGGCATTGGATGAGACCACAGGTTGTGCATTGGATACGACGCTGGTCATTGGGTTAATCGAGCCTGAGCCAGCTTCACTTGCGTTGGCCTTGGCGATGTGCGAGGGCCAATCGGTGGTCCTCGAATTGGAAATGGACGAGACGTCTTCGGTGGTGTGGACGCCTCAGGATGGGCTAGATGATCCATTTGTTCAGCAACCTGTTGCTTCACCTGCTTCGACCACGGATTACACCGCAGTGGTCACGGATGTCTGTGGCAGCTCATCGGCCTTGAATATCGCCTTGGCGGTTCTCGAACAACCGAATCCACAATTGCCGGACAGCGTCACATTGTGTGCGGGGGAAGAATTACTGCTTGAAGTCGATTCCTTGGTGGGGGTTGCGGACCCCATATGGACCGATGGCAGCGCAGGTTGGCAATGGCTGGGGGAGGCGCCCGGTTGGATTGGGGTGAGCGTGGCCGTGCTCCCAGGTTGTGAGGGGAGCGACAGCACTTGGGTTTCGATTGAGTCGGTGGTGCCCCCCCCCACATTTGAACTTGCTCCACTTTGTCCTGGAGAGTTCGCTTTTATCCCGTTTCCCGATGGGTGGACGGATTGGACCATCGATGGAGTGCTTCAGACTGAAGGTGGCCTGACAGTGACTGAACCTGGGGTGTATCTCGCTGAGGCCCTCTCTCAATCGACTGGGTGCTCTGTTTCATTTGGTATAGCGGTGCCGACAGGGGCTTTGCCTCAAATGGGATTGCCGGACATGGTGGAGTTCTGCCTCGACCAAGTGGTTTATCTCGAAACTGGGGTGCCAGATCCGGTTTTGTGGAGCGACGGCGAAACTGGGGCTTCAAGACAAGTCAATGAGGCAGGTACATATGTGGCAACGCACACTACAGATTGCGGTAGCACTACAGATTCGGTCACCGTGGTCGAGGTGCCCTGCGGCTGTCTCGTCTTCGCTCCCAGCGCATTCACGCCAGATGGAGACCTCATTAACGATGCGTGGCGACCAAGTTTGGATTGTGAGCCGGATGAATACGCGCTGAAGATTTTTGACCGCTGGGGCGTGTTAATTTGGGAGACTGAGAACCCTGAGGAATATTGGACTGGCGGTTACAGGGCGGACAATCGGCCGCTCGACGAAAAGCTTTACTACGTGAGGGATGGACTTTACGCCTTTCAATTGACGTTCCGGGACCCGACCTCCGTGGTCCGCAGAATAGAGCGCAAAAGCGGGCACGTCCTGATCATTCGTTGAGATTGCGGATTCAACTTCCGTTCTGTTCAAAACTCCGAAGGGTTGACAATACCATCTCCATTCCATCATCCGTTAAAAACCACGATTGTGGGTGCGGTTCGTATTTTGCCCACTGACTTAAACCATGCGGATTCAACGCGTTGCACAACATGGCCTGAAGCCGTTTCAAATGGCACTGCTTCTGATGGGGCTGTGGGGTTGCTCCATCATTGGTGAGGACCAAGATATTCCCCGTTATCTGTTCGTGCCGGATGTTGTGTTCACGCCGGAAGAATTGCAGGGCACGTCATCCTCGAGGATTACCGATTTATGGGTGTACAGTGCGACAGACGTGGTTGGGGTTTTCCCCTTGCCCGCCATTGTGCCTCTCCTTCCTGTGGATTTAGATGCAGGGACAGTTCGGCTTCTGGCTGGCATTCGGGAAAATGGATTGAGTGATAGGCGTGCCCCGTATCCCTTTTTTACTGCGTTTGATCAGTTCCAGTTTCCGGATCCGGGGATGCGAGACACCTTGGTTCCTTCAGTAGAGTTGGTGGAAGACGTCCGCTTGCTTCGGGTTGAAGACTTTGAGACGTCCAACGTCTTCGGGTCCATGATTGGAGGTTCCGGTCTGCTCCGCGTGGATGCACCTGATCAGGTGTTCGAAGGGGGAGAGTCGGGGCGGATAGAGGTTCTGACAGGGGCCGAAGCTGTTCGGGTCAGAACTGTTGAACAGGAGTATGAACTGGTGCGTGGCGTTCCAGCTTTTCTCGAGATGGACTACCGTTGCGATCAGCCCTTTGCTGTCGGGTTATTTGGGTTTCGGGGGGGGCAAGAGTGGCAACATCCCGCCATGGTCCTGACTGCAACCGATGATGGTTTGGATCCGGTTTGGAACAAAATTTACATCGATTTGGAACCCTTGGTCATGGCGCAGGGAACGGCCGACCATTTCGAGGTCTACATCGAGTGCTTTCTGGAGTCAGGTCGGTCCTCCGGCTCTGTAGGGGTGGACAATCTTCGCATTCTGACCTATTGAAATGTTGCCTGATCCCGCCACCCATCCTCAAGTGGCCAAGCCCATCACCTCGAGGGCCGTCCGTTGGGCCGGTCTCCAATATGTGCTGGGTGATGTGGTGGCATCGGGTGTGGCTTGGACGACATTGTACATCTTCAGAAAGCGATATCTGGAGTTGGCGCCGGCGTTCTTGGAAAGCTGGGTCCCCGCTCGCATTGTAGAAGACGGAAATTTTGTTTTTGGATTGGTCTTCGTCCCCATGTTCTGGGTAGGGCTATACGGTCTCGCAGGGATGCATTCCGAGCCATTTAGGAGGCACAGATCGCAGGAAGTCGGACAGGTGTTGTGGGTGAGTTTGGTCGGTGCTTTAACCTTGTTTTTTGTGCTGATTCTCGATGACCAAATCAGTACCTACACGCAATACTACCAGTCCCTGTTGGTTTTGCTTGGCGCTCAAATAACAGCGGTTCTTGTGGTTCGTCTTCCCATGACAACCCGAACCGTCAAGCGTGTGCACCGGGGAGAGCTTGCATTCAATTCCTTGATTGTGGGCTGCAATGAGCAAGCGACGGAAATGGTTCGGGAAATTCGAGCGCTCAGGAGAAACCCAGGCTTTCGTTTTGTTGGATTCGTGGGGGTGGGCAACGAGAGCTGTCGGACCTTCGAGGGGATTCCGTGTTTGGGAACCAGCAAGGAGTTGACTGCTATCGTGACAAATGAGCAGATTGAGGAGGTCATCTTGGCCATACGAAGCTCCGATCACGGTGACATCGAGCCCATTCTAAATGAACTGGAGGGGTTGGGTGTCGGCATCAACATTGTTCCGGACATCTACGACATCTTGTCTGGGTCGGTTCGGATGCAAAGTCTTTTTGGTGCGCCCCTCATTGCCATCCGAAAGGAAATCATGCCGGCCTGGCAGGTGGCTGTCAAGCGGGCCATCGACGTGGTGGCGAGTTTGTTTGCGCTGTTGCTCCTTTCACCCTTGTTGCTTCTGATTGCCATTGGTGTCAAATTGGGATCGAGCGGACCAGTGTTGTTTCACCAAAGGCGGATTGGTCGATGGGGTCGACCGTTTACCATTCACAAGTTCAGGTCTATGTTCACCAATGCGGAGGAACAGGGACCACAATTGTCACGGGACAACGACCCGAGGATCACCCCCTTCGGTCGCTTCCTCCGTAAATCGCGGTTGGATGAGCTTCCCCAATTCTACAATGTTTTGGTGGGAGAGATGTCCTTGGTTGGACCGCGTCCAGAGCGCCAGCACTTCATCGATTTGATTTCTGAAAGGGCACCGCATTATCAGCACCTCCGAAAGGTCCGTCCTGGTATCACTTCATGGGGTCAGGTTAAATACGGCTACGCCGAAAACGTGGATCAGATGGTTCAGAGGCTCCGTTTCGACCTGATTTACATGGAGAACATGTCCCTTAGCTTGGACTTTAAGATTTTGGCCTATACGGTTTGGATCGTTCTTCGGGGACGCGGAAAGTGATGTTCCGCTTCGTCACCGGTGTCAATGTTGGCTTCATAATGAGTTAAATTGGCGGCGATATGCCGTCCCATTGTTCTGGTATTCTGCGGATTGTGTTGGTCTTCTTCTGTGTTCAGCCTTTGGGTTGGAACACGTGGGGCCAAGGGGGCAGTGACCTCGCCGTGGCCCGATACGAAGCGCTCGTGATGGAATTACTGGAGGCCCGATTGCAGTCCGAGGTTGTATTGGAGGAAAACACAGTGAGAATTCGCACGTCCCCGAATCGATTGGTGCGGGCCCTAAGGGATGTTGTCCGCGCATCAGCACCTTATTATTTCGAGGGGGAAATCAGCGAATTCCGTCGGTTTTCAGAGCGTGTTGTCGATGGGGTATCCAGCTTGGATGGGATGAAGCTGGGGCCGCCGCCACGGGGTTGGTTGGAAGGGGACTGGCGTTACTACACGATTGAGCGCGCCATTCAGGATGCCGTGATTCTCATCGCTATGGATGTGGGGGTATATGCAAATGGCTTCCTGACAGAAGGCATAAAGGCAAGATCTGGTCTCGCTCGAGATTGGCAGGACTTGCAGGGTGGAGTTGATCCTCTGCTTCCTGAACCGATTCCCGATTTAGGTGTAGGGGCCAGAGACGAAAGCAGTTTAGATGGCATTGGCACCCAGCGAGGAGAGGATGGAGCACTGCAGGCCTTGGAGGCGGCAATTCAAGAGCTCATTGTGAGGGTGGAATCTATAGAGCGGGGGGCGCCAGTAGCCCCGATTGTTCCATCTGGGGCTGGTTTTCCGACACCCGGCGTTGATGGTGGTTGGACGCCCGCCCCCAGCTCGACATTTCCATCGGGACTGCCTGCGTCCTTTTCTCTGCAGTTTCCCGAAGGGAGTGCAGCTTTGGGCCTCAGTGCTGAATATGGATTGAACACCTTGGTAGAATGGATGGCGGCCCGCCCAGAATTGCGGGTTTTGGTAACCGGTCACAGCGATGCCACGGGCAATCCACACGCCAACATGGAACTGAGCCGCAGAAGGGCTCAAGTGGTGCGTTACTACCTGTTGGAAAGGGGGGTGTCTGCAGACCGCGTGGCGTCTGCCCATTTTGGGGAAAGTCGACCGGAATGGGGGGCGGGATTTGACCGGCGGGTTGAGGTCCGCCTGCTGAAGGATTAATCACACCATTTGGGTCATCGGAGATTGGCCCATTTTTGTCTCATGAAAATTGTCTGCATAGGCCGCAACTATGCCCAACATGCCGCTGAACTGGGCAACGCGGTACCGGCTGAGCCGATGTTTTTCTTCAAGCCTGAAAGTGCCATCCTCCATAAGGACCATCCTTTCGCCATTCCCGAGTGGACTCAGGACTGCCAATTCGAGGTGGAGCTGCTGGTTCGGATGAATCGTGCTGCAAAATGGATTGGAGAGGAACACGCTGGCCGATGCTACACTACAGTTGGTCTTGGCATTGACTTCACCGCCCGCGATGTGCAGACGGAACTGAAGGCAGCGGGAAAGCCATGGGAGAAAGCCAAGGCATTTGACGGGTCAGCTGTGATTTCCAAAGATTTCCTTCCTCTCGCAGACCTTGGAGGAGACATTCAGAACTTGGCTTTCCAGCTTCTAAAAAACGGAGAGGTGGTACAATCCGGGCATACTTCTGACATGCTGTTCCCTGTTGATGCACTGATTGCCCACGTGTCCCAGTTTAGCACATGGAAGACGGGCGATGTTCTGTTCACAGGGACTCCGCCCGGGGTAAGTGCGGTCAAATCAGGCGATTTCCTCGAAGGTCGCCTCGAGGGACAAACTTTGTTTCAAGTAGATGTGATTTGATTGTTAGCTGACAGAAACAAGGGGTTCATCTTCTAGGGGTTGGCGAAAGACGATTCCGCCATCGAAGCGGTCCATGACCACGGGTTGACTTTTGTCGAGTTCGTCAGCGAGTAAAGCTCGAGACAGTGGATTGAGAACGGCTTTCTCAATCATCCGACGAACGGGTCGTGCACCGAAGTCCGGATGGTGACCCTCTTCTGTAAGCCAGTCAAGGACATCAGGTGTTGCTTTTAAGGCAAGGCCCGCATTTGATAACCGATTCTTGAGCCCTTCAAGTTGAAGCTTGACGATGCGCGACGTGTGATTGCGGTCCAGAGGGTGGAAGACCAGGATTTCGTCAATTCGATTAACGAATTCAGGCCTCAAAAAGTTGAGTAAAGCGTCCTGAACCGCATCTCGGGTTTCGGCAGTCTGTGCAATTTCCCGAGCGGACTTACCGGATGCGATTCCACGAGAAAACCGCTCGATTAAGTCTTCAGTGCCCGCGTTAGAAGTCATAATGATCAATGTATTTCGGAAATCCACAAGCCTCCCTTTACCATCGGTAAGCCTTCCCTCATCCAATAGTTGAAGGAGCGTATTGAAGATATCTGGATGGGCCTTCTCAATTTCGTCGAGAAGCACAACGGTGTGTGGGCGCCTGCGAATCGCTTCGGTGAGCTGACCGCCCTCCTCGTGACCTACATAGCCAGGAGGTGCTCCGATGAGGCGGCTGACGGTGTGCTTTTCTTGAAATTCCCCCATATCGAGGCGAACCATGGCTCGCTCATCGTCAAAGAGACATTCGCTAAGCGCCTTGGCGAGTTCGGTCTTGCCCACCCCGGTGGAGCCCATAAAAATAAAGCTGCCCATCGGGCGGTTTGTATCCGCGAGACCTGAGCGGGTTCGCCTCACCGCTTCACTAACGCCTTGAATGGCTGCTTCCTGTCCAATGATTCGCCGGCCGAGTACTTCCTCAAGGTTGAGCAGTCGGTCCCTTTCGGATTGAACCATTCTTGAGACCGGAACACCGCTCCAAAGGCTCACGACTTCCGCAATTCCCTCTGCGTCAACCTCCTCCTTGACCAACTTCGCTTCTCCTTGCATTTGCAAGAGGTCTTTCTTGGCTGTTTCGAGTTCAGCTTCGCGCTCGCGAAGGCGACCATATCTGATTTCAGCTACTTGACCGAAGTCACCATCGCGTTCGGCGCGCTCTGCTTGTGTTTTGAGCTCGTCGATCCCGTCGCGCAGATACTGTACACGATCAATTACAGCCCTTTCGGCATCCCACCTGGATTGAAGTGTGTCCCTTTCTTCGCCGAGATTCGCGAGATTGATTTCGATTTCAGTACTCCGCACAGGGTCTTCCTCTCGAGCGATTGCAGCCTTCTCTATTTCAAGTTGCAGAATGCGCCGTTCGAGGTCATCCAAGGCTTGGGGCTTGGAGTTCATTTCCAGTCGGATTCGAGAAGCCGCTTCATCAATTAAATCGATGGCCTTGTCGGGCAGGAATCGATCGGGCAAGTAGCGTGTCGAAAGTTCTACTGCTTGCACCACGGCCTCGTCTTTTATTTCGACCCGGTGATGGGCTTCATAGCGGTCTTTGATGCCGCGCAAAATGGCCACAGCGCTGTCGCGGTCTGGCTCTGCCACCCGGACCTGTTGGAACCGACGTTCCAGTGCCTTGTCTTTTTCAAAGTATTTCTGGTATTCGTTGAGTGTTGTGGCGCCTATTGCGCGCAGTTCACCCCGAGCCAATGCAGGTTTTAAAATGTTCGCAGCATCCATGGCGCCTTCTCCACTACCAGCACCAACGAGTGTGTGAATCTCGTCAATGAAGAGCAGCACTTTCCCGTCACTCCGCTCTACCTCCTGGACAACAGCTTTTAGCCTTTCCTCGAATTCCCCCTTGTATTTCGCACCGGCGATGAGCCCACCCATGTCAAGGCTAAATAGGGTTTTGTCAAGAAGATTTTCTGGAACATCGCCAGAAACAATGCGGTGCGCGATTCCTTCAGCAATTGCTGTTTTTCCAACGCCGGGTGCACCAAGCAGTATGGGGTTGTTCTTGGTTCGTCGGGTGAGGATTTGTAGCACGCGGCGAATCTCCTCGTCGCGCCCTATTACGGGGTCGAGCTTGCCTTCGCTTGCCATCGCGTTGAGGTTGCGCGCATAGCGTTGAAGTGCATCCGTTGCACTTTCATGGCTGGCGCTTTCCACTCGATTTCCCTGTCGAACAGCCTTCATGGTCTGCTCCAACATCGACTGGGTTGCCCCCGCATCCTTAAGGATTCTCGCCGCAGTACCACCCGCACTCAAAATACCAGCTAAAAGTCGGTCCAATGCAACGTATTGATCCCCTGTTTTCCTTGCGATGTCAGCAGCCGTTTGCAAAGCGCTCTGAGCAGATACACCCCAAGAGGGCTGGGCCACCTGTTCTTTGATAGGTAAATTTTCGATGGCGCAGTCGACGGCAGATAGGAGTGGTTTTAATGTCACTTCCATGCGTTCGAGAAGGCGCTTGGGCAGTGGGTCATTCCCGTTTAACATGGCGTGGAGAAGGTGTAGCGCATCGACCTCTTCGTTGCGATTCGCCTTGGCAAGGGCCAAAGCATTCTCGATTGCATTTTGGGACTTTAATGTAAAAGAGTGGGCTTCCATGGTTGCTGATTGTCAATTGCCGGTTTAAAAGACGAACACCATGAAGCCAATTTGGTGCCACTGTGATTGGGGCCCCTTTTGGGTGTCATTTTGGCACCTAGAGTTAATGTTGGGTGCCAACTTGGCATTTAAAGCCGGTTGTATTTTTGGACCATGGTCGAGAAGTGGGTTTTCGTCGTGGGCTATATGGGGGCTGGAAAAAGCACCAGTGGCTTGAGGCTGGCCAAATTGATGAACCTGCCGTTCTTCGATACGGATTCAGCGCTTCGCGAGCGCCACGAATGCAGCATTTCAACCCTCTTTGATCAGCAAGGTGAGGCGGCATTTCGACGCATGGAGTGCGAGATTTTACGCGAGTTGGTGGCTTCCAACCCAAGGGGTCTCATTTCGACAGGGGGAGGAACGCCATGCCACGGGGCCAACATGGATTTTATGAGAGACAACGGCACGGTTGTGTATTTGAAAATGCCGGCTGAGTCCTTGGTTGAGAGGTTGCGCGGTCGGGCTGATCAACGGCCTTTGCTTGCGGGATTGGTTGCGGATGAGATGTTGACCTTTGTGACGGATCACCTTGCCCAAAGGTCGGTCCATTATGAACGCGCCGACATCACCGTCGATGCTCGGCATTTCGATTTGGACCGCATGAAATCAGTTCGCAGCCTGATTGAGGGGCGGACCTGGTTCAATCCATCAGAACCGCCTCGTCAGGACCGGGACCACTGAGCCTGACGTCGATGTGCGCCTTGAGGTTGGTGCTCAGGCTTTTACCGACATAATCTGCCCGAACCGGGAAACGCCGATGGATGCGGTCCACCAGAACGCAGGTGCCCAGGTGGGCGGGACGCGCGGGCAGCATATGGGCGACGGCATGCAGCAGGGTCCGGCCGCTGTTCAAGACATCGTCCACAACGATGACCACAGAGCCGGCGAGGGCGCCTGCATCGCAGGGTTCGCCATTTGCCCCAGCAAGAGCTATGGGGTGGTCCAAGGGGGTGTCTTTGTCCATTTTCAGGATGCAGTCCACGATTTCATTGGACGCGATGTCCCGCAATGCGGAGGAGATCCTGCGCGCAAGAACCTCACCTTGCCCATTTATCGCTACCACAGTCAATTGCCCGGCATTGTGATGGTCCTCGAGAATCTGCCTTGCAATTCTCTCCACACAGCGGTTGATGCGCTGTGCGTCGAGGATCACGGCTTCTTGGTTGGTGGTCTCCGCAGTCATGATTCAGCAATTTCGGGTTTTCCATTTGTTTGCAATGCCAAAGTCGGGTCGAATTCCAACAAGGCCACAGCCTCGACGTGGGCGGTGTGCGGAAATTGGTCGACCAATTTGAAGGCTTTCATCCCATAGCCGGCCTCGCGAAGTGTGACCAAGTCACGCGCTTGAGTAGCGGGATTACAACTGACATAGACGATTCTCTTGGCTCGCAGCCGAATCACTTTGCGAAGGGATTTCGGGCTGATTCCACTTCTCGGCGGATCCAGGACAATCGTACTGATCCGCCCTTTGTATTCTGGATGATCCAATAAAAACCGACCGACATCGGCTGCGTGAAATTGCAAGCCTTCTGAACCATTGCGTGCAGCGCTGCTCCTGGCGTCTTCAATGGCCTCTTCCACAAGGTCCACACCCACCACGGTGGTATTGGGCCCTCCATGCCTTGCCAAAAGCTGGGCGATGGTCCCCGTTCCGCAGAACAGGTCCATCGTGATGGGGTCAGTGGCCTCCACTTCGGGCTGCGGCTCGGCATACGCATATGCCATGACTTGAGCATAGAGACGTTCTGCACATCGCGGGTTGGTCTGAAAAAAGCTTCGCATTCGGATTTCGAATGCGAGACCGTGGAGTTCCTCTACCACATGGTCTCTTCCTGTGACCATGTGGGTCAGACCATCCCGTGTTTCGACCCGCTCTCCTTTGTCATCGTTTATCGTATGCGTAAGCCCAGCGAGGCGGTGGCCGAGGCGGTCTTTCAATTTCGCTTCGAAGTCAGCTGAGTCGAAGCGCTCAAGGCCGTCACTCGTCGTCACCAAATTGACGAGCAACTCGTCCGCGGTGAGGCTCCTTCTGACCACCAAAAAGCGAAAAAACCCTTCGCGCTTCGGGGCGTGCCAAGGTGGAAGTTCGGTGTCTTTGCACCATTGGCGTATGTCCTTGATTAGCGACTCGAAAACCGAGTCAAAGAGTCCGCTGTCACTTTCGATATTCTCCACGGCCCACCATGTGCCACGGGCTTTGAATCCCAAAAAGAAACCGTCTTGGAATTCAGCATCGGGATCGTCTCCGGGTTGTCTGCCGATGGCAGCAAAGCTGTACTCCATCTTGTTTCGGTAATGGAATCCGGAAGGGGAGTCCACCCAGCCACCATAGCTTGCTTCCAAGTTGGTGACGCCGCCAATCTTGCGGTATACATCGAGTGTTGTCCGCTCTTTCCATTCCCGTTGCGAAGCGAGGGGAAGCGTGATGTAGGGGGCACCGGGTATAGCTTGGAAGGGGCTTTCAATTTCTTCTGGCGCCCTTTGTAGCACTGCTGTGATGCGGGCTTCTGCGTGGCGGCGTTTGCAACGGGAAACCCTTGCTCGGACGCGTTGGCCCTTGATGGCATTGGGAATGAAAACGGTGAACTCTCCTTCTTCAGTGGGCACTTTTGCGATGCCTTTGCCGCCAAATGCGACGTCGAGGATGTCGAGTTCGAGAAGGGTGCCTTTGTGGAAGAGGCGGGACTTACGGGCCAAGGTTCTGAACAATGTGGCAACTGCCTGTGGAGCTGCGAAAATAGGCCCCGGGACGGTGCTACCTTGGTCTTTATGTTGCGTCTCCTCTTTTTGGGTTTTTCGCTGTGGGTCGGTCTTAGTCATTTAAATCAGGTATGTGCTCAACACCCGGATGAAATGGCGGTGATGACCTTCAACATTCGCTACGACAATCCAGGAGACCCATTGCCCTGGGATGCGCGTCGGGAAACAGTATTGAGCACCGTATCGTGGTTTGATTTGTTGGGTTTCCAAGAGGTTCTGAGCAACCAAATGGAGGACTTGGTTGCCGGTTTGGAACGGCACGACTCATATGGCGTGGGCAGAGACAATGGTGGGGAATGGTTTGCCGAGGAAGGAATGGAGGGGGAGGCTTGTCCTGTTTTTTGGAACAGGGACCGGTTTGACCGGATTCATGCCGAAACCCTCTGGCTTAGCCCTACAACGAGAATGGTGGGTTCAATCGGATGGGATGCTGCATTGCCTAGGGTGGCGACAGTTGTGGTGCTCCACGACCGACAAACCGGCAAGCTGATTCGGATCATCAACGCCCACTTCAGCCACATCGGAGAAGCCGCCCGTGAGGCGTCTGCCCACATCCTATCCATGCGAATGGCTGGAAGCGAAGCGGATGTCAACATCTTGATGGGCGACCTTAATGCAGAGCCGGGTTCTCCCGCGCTCAATGTGCTCAATGCAGGCAGACTTCAGGATTCACATGATGCTTCCGAGAAGCGTTGCCGCGACAAAATTGGGACTTACACAGGATTCAACACCGGGGGACTCCGAGGAGCGCCGAGAATAGACCACATTCTTGTAGATGGAGGTGAGGTGCTCTGGTATTGCACCGAAGAGCGCATCATTGACGGCTTTTACATCTCAGATCACCTGCCCGTATACATTGCGCTGAAGCCTTGAATGGTGGGTTTTGGGGGCCATGTTTCTGCGACCTCGCCTATGCGGAGCCAAGAATTGGACCTTGGTTCTGAGTGTCCATTAAAGCGTAGGCCGACAAAAAACACGACATAAGTATTATAAATACAGACAAACTTGCATTAAATATGGACTAGAGCTATATTAGGAGGGGCTAATTAGTAGTTGGGCGCCATGACCCCATTCCTTCGCTGTCTTTTTCCACTCTTGTTTTATTTGTGCATGTCAGCTCCCTCGCATGCCCAAGGATATTGGAATCCAGATTACAACGCTGATGGAGTTATTAGTGCGGCAGATCTGACCGGGTTCTTGACCGCATGGCAAATGCCTGCTGATTCTGTTGTCAAGTCGGGCTGGGAGATCCACTGCGATCAAATGATGCAGGGAATGGTACCTCTAGACAGTGTTCAATTCATGCTGGCCGCCATGGACATTCAGCTTCGGGAGGATTCAAGCGGGACCATGCAGTTGGACACCGTCTGGGTAGATCAAACGTGGATGGTCACCAATATTCCGGTTGAATTCAATCACGTTCGGTTCTTCGGTCCTACGCCGTTTGTGACTGGCCAAGTCAGCTACCATCCGGTGACTGACAGCTATGCCTGGTACATGGAATTCAACGAAAGTCTGTTCTTTACGCCCGAGGACAATCCGCTTGGAGAACTTCAAGCGCAGGGTTGGTTTCAGAACATCTACGTTTTCGAAGAGCTTTTCCCACATGCCGAGTCCATTCTGCTGTCCTACGGGCAGAGTTGGGAGTTGGCGCCTCGGTATTCCGGCAATGAAGAGGGTGTAGAAACCTGGACGGTTCTGGATTATTCCTTGACCTTTTACTAAAGGCCTGTAGAAGGGACAACCTCATCCGGTCGTCTCGTGTTCCATCTTTGTCGCATGGGCAACCCCTCCTCATTTTATGTGTCACTTTACCTGAGCCTGACGGTCTTGGGGTTGGCGATGGTGGGGTGTGGGAAAGCCCCTTCTGTTCCCGAACCGCCGGTTTATTTCGATTTATTGAAGGTGCCTGAAGGGTGGGACGTGCCGGATTTCCCTGTGGACAATGGATTCAACGATGTGCGATGGGCATTGGGCCGAAGCCTCTTCTTTGATCCCAGGTTGTCTGCAGATGGGGCTGTGAGCTGCGCGACATGTCACCTTCCCGAGCGTGCATTTTCAGCACCGGAGTCAGTCACGCCCGGTGCATTCGGTGCGTTAGGAGAGCGGAATGCTGCAACGCTCACCAATGCGGGGTACCAGCCCCACTTCATGTCGGAAGGTGGAGTGCCGACCCTTGAGATGCAGGTGCTGGTCCCATTGCAAGAACCCACAGAGATGGCACACAACATTGTGACGGCCTGTGAGGAGTTGGTCAATGATTATGCTGTTCAGTCCGAAGCTGCTTATGGTCGGGGATTGGATCCGTTCGTCATGACCCGAGCCTTGGCGACCTTTCAGCGAAGCCTGATTAGCGGAAATGCACTTTGGGACCGTTGGCAACGCGGTGCCCCTGTGTCTGAGGCTGTGGAGTTGGGAGGTGAGCTTTTTGGAAAAAACGGATTGGGCTGTGACCGATGTCACCTTCCGCCTTTGTTCACGACCCACGGTTTTGTCAACAACGGATTGGACTCCATTTCCCTCGATCCGGGCCGTTGGAGGCTGACCGGTGAAGCCTCAGACAGTGGCGCTTTCAAGATTCCATCTCTGCGTAATATCGGATTTACTGCGCCATACATGCACGATGGGCGTTTTTCGACTCTTGAAGAAGTGTTGGATCATTATGCATCGGGTGGTGCGGGTCATGCCCACCAAGACAGCTTGATCGCACCGATTGTGCTGTCGAGCCAACAGCGGTCACAGCTTTTGGCCTTCCTTGGCGCACTCAATGACACGGCCTTTGTACTCGATGCCCGTTGGCAGCGGTGATGGGGTTATCTTCAGGATTGCCTTGAAAGTTCCTTTTGCCTCTATACGGAAAAACCTTCCGGTCCTCGTTCTACTCGTCATGCCTGGAGTGTTGTATTCTCAGCCGGACAACCCGGGTGAATTGACTTTGGAACCCATGCGTATTTGGATTAAAGCCAATTGGTATGACGGGCTCTTCGACGATTTGGGCTACAATCAGGCGCGGATTCAGATGTATGGGTATGTCGACGCCAATGGAGGGCAAATCGAGTGCGTCTACACAGGGTTTCAGCAGGAGAGCGGGTTTGTCACATATCCCGACCCAATAAATGCCGAACACTTGATTCCCCAGTCCTTTTACGGGTCTGCAAGCCCCATGAAGTCGGATATCTGGTCCATTCGTCCATGCCATGGCTCAGCCAATTCGGCCCGCAGCAATGACGGGTACGGTGAAGTGCCCGATGGAAGTGCCCAGTGGTATGGTGTCTCTTTTGGAGGGGAGTATTTGAGCACAGGCTCCACACCATCTAACCCCGACGATTTCAGCGAAGGGTCTAACAATGTCTGGGAGCCTCGAGAAGAGGTGAAGGGCGATGTGGCTCGCTCTGTCTTTTATTTCTACACGATGTACCCCACTGAGGCTGGCGACCTGTCCGACTTGGCTGATCCGGCCGTGTTGTACCAATGGCACCTGGACGACCCCGTCAATGCTTTGGAATTGAACCGAAACCAACGCATTGAGGTGGCGCAGGGCAACCGCAACCCCTTCATCGATCACCCCGAGTGGGTTTACGATGCTTGGTTCTGGGAACCCCCGGTGGACGTTCTTGGCTGTACCTCTGGTTCTGCGTGCAACTACAATGCGGAGGCAAATCAGAACGATGGCAGTTGCATCTTCCTTGGTGACCCCTGTAACGATGGCAATGCGGCGACCTTCAGTGACGTCTACACCGATTGTGACGCGCCAAATTATGGTTGTCAGGGAGAGCCATTAACTGTGGCCGGGTGCACCTCGGGTTCCGCTTGCAACTTCGACCCATCAGCCAATGAAAACGACGGCAGCTGTGTGTTCGAGGGCGACCCATGTAATGACGGGAACGCAATGACGTTCAATGACATGTATACCGACTGTAGCGACGCAGACTACGGTTGTGTGGGAACGCCTGTGACGGTTCCAGGGTGCACGTCGGGATCGGCCTGTAATTATGACCCTTCGGCCAACCTGAATGACGGGACCTGCCTTTTCGAGGGCGATCCTTGTGACGACGGCGATGCGGCAACCTACGATGACATTTACACGGACTGCGATGCTTTGGATTACGGTTGTGAGGGAACACCTTCGGGAACCGATTGCGCCGCGGATTTGGATGGAGATGGGATTGTTGCGGTCGGAGATGTATTGGCTCTCCTTGGGGAGTTTGGCTGTCTAAGCAGTTGCGAGAACGACATCACAGGTGATGGTCAGGTCACCGCTGCGGACATGCTCGCCTTGCTCGCAGAGTTTGGCCAAATTTGCGAGTAATGTCTAAGAATGCATTTATTACGGCCCTTGGGGTCGCATGTACATGGCTGACTGTGTGCAGTTTGGCTGTCTCAGCTCAAGTGCCGAGTCCCGCCGATTTCCTGGGTTATGATTTGGGTGACCGGTTCACACGGCACCACAAAGTCGTAGACTACGCCCAAACTTTGGCGGCAGCATCGGACAGGGCGCTGTGGATAGACTATGGCAGGACCTCGGAATTTCGCGATCTCGGGTTGTTGATCATTGCCTCTCCTGAAAATCACGACAGATTAGAGGCCTTGCGCGAGGCGAACCTCTTGCGAGCAGATGGAAAGGGGCTCGCGGCGGATGATCCGGGCGTCGTTTTCGTTTGGCTCAGCTACAACGTGCATGGCAACGAGGCCGTCTGCACAGAGGCCGCACTTCGCACCATGCACGCCTTGGTCTCGGGAGAGGATGCAGGCGGACGCAATGTTAGTGCCTGGTTGGAGCGAACCATCATCATCATAGACCCCTGTGTAAATCCCGACGGTCGAGACCGCTATGTGGCTTTCCAAGACCGCACGTCGGGGTTGGTGCCCAACGCGGACCCTGGAACAGTAGAGCATGATGAGCCGTGGCCCGGTGGCCGAAGCAACCACTATATGTTCGATATGAACCGGGATTGGGCTTGGCAGACCCAAGTGGAAACGAAGGGTCGAGTGACAGCATACCGCCGATGGATGCCGCAGGTCCATGTCGATTTTCACGAGCAGGGGGTCAATTCACCGTACTATTTCGCTCCTGCAGCAGAGCCGTTTCACAAAATCATCAGCCCTTGGCAGCGCAAGTGTCAGGAGCACATTGGGTCCAACAATGCACGTTGGTTTGACGCCCGCGGGGCGCTTTACTTCACCCGTGAAGTTTTCGATTTGTTTTATCCTGCCTACGGAGACACGTGGCCCCTGTACAATGGCGCCATTGGCATGACCTATGAGCAGGGTGGAAGTGGCCGCGCTGGCCGCGCGGTGATGACCAACCTCGGGGACACGTTGACCTTGGCGTATCGCATTCAGAACCACCACGAGACGGGCCTCAGCACCATCGAGGAAAGTGCCCGCCGAGCGGACGAGTTGGTGAGCGAATTCGCCGACTATCACAAGCGCAATGTGGAGGCTCCGTTTGGAGTCTACCGTGGGTATGTTTTCCCGGCAGGTCAGGACGCCGCCAAAATGGCCGAGCTGGAGCGCCTTCTCGAGTCCAATGGAATCGCATACGGCACCGCACCACCCGCTATCGGCGTCAGAGCGTATGATTATTCTTCTGGGCGCACAAGCAAACACACGGTTCGGGTGGGCGACCTTCTCATTGACGCTCGACAGCCCCATGGGGGCATCCTCCAGGTGCTGATGGATCCGGATCCCATCCTGTCCGACAGCATGACCTACGACATCACCGCGTGGGCGTTGCCCCACGCATTGGGACTGGAAGCGATCGCCTTGACGTCTCCTTTGGAAGTGACGGGACCGTGGAATAGAGTGGCGAGGACGCGACAGGCAACGCGTGAGGGCAATGCGTACGCCTGGGTGCTGCCCGGCGGCGGC
Source organism: Crocinitomicaceae bacterium (assembly GCA_002720375.1). GTDB lineage: Bacteria > Bacteroidota > Bacteroidia > Flavobacteriales_D > Sanyastnellaceae > UBA8752. The sequence continues at coordinate 17,696 of PBIE01000033.1, forward strand.
GCAGATGCCATCCGGGGCCTTGCCTCTTTGCTCAAAGACGGTGTCACTGTGCGCCGAGCAGGGAGTGGATTTACCGTGGACAATCAGGTCTTCTCTTCCGGAGACTTTGTGGTGACTCGCCGCAACAATGAACGGGTGTCTGACTTGGGCGCGGCGCTACGCCGCGCCGGAGGGGCCGCCGGCACGCCCATGGTGGCCGTCAGCACGGGTCGGGTCACCAGCGGTCACGATTTCGGAAGCAGCGATTACAGTGCCATTCAAGCGCCGCGCATTGCCACGGTCATGGGGCCCGGTGTCAGTTCGCTGAGTTGCGGGGAGATTTGGCATCACTTTGAGTCGGCGCTGCAGTACCCGCTGAATCGGGTGGGTGCAATCGACGAGCTCGACCTAGACAATCTCGATGTGGTGGTGCTGCCCAGCGGATGGTACCGCATGGGAGAAGGGGAGCGAGACGACCTCGCAGACTGGGTACGAGGCGGAGGAAAGCTCGTGGCTGTAGGCGGAGCGTGTGGAGCCTTTGCTGGCCAAGAAGGCTGGGGCTTGCAGCGCTATGCAGAAGGTGAGCGGGCAGAAATCGAGGCAGCCGAGGAAGCTGTCCAAGAAGCTGCTGCAGATGAGCGCAATGCGCACGACCGAACAGCCCAGGGGCTCGACCCCCTGCCGTTTACTGAGCAAGAGCGGGACGGTCTCCGGTATGATTTGCCCGGGGCTATTTTTCACGCGGCAGTAGACCAGAGTCACCCTTTGGCCGATGGATATGGCAGTCACTACTTCACCCTTCGGACCTCCGGTCGTCGTTACGCGGCCCTCGAGGAGGGCAATGTGGCTGTGCTGCCGCCTGCGGATCAAGGCCGCCCTTTCAGTGGCCATGCCGGAGAGATGACCATTCCCGCTCAGACAGGATCGCTCGTTGCCGGGGTCCACAACATGGGGCGTGGTAGTGTCGTGTATCTCGTCGACAATCCTCTGTTCCGCGCTTTCTGGAAGTCCGGCCACCGCTTCTTCGACAACGCGGTCTTCCTGGGCCCAACCATGTGAATGGCCCGGGTTTTCGCGTAGCTTCCCGCCATGCTGAACCGTCCGGCCCTCTACCTTTCCGCTGTTGTCCTCATCGGATGCGCAACCGAGCAGCGCCTCGGCGAGTCCCGCATCCAGTCGCGTCGATATGCCAAGGGGGTGTATGTCCAGCATCATCGGGATGTCCGTCAACATCAGGCCAGCCAGGTGACCTTCGCTCCAGAGGGAGGAGAAAAGGGCATGTCCGTGTCACCTGTCGTTGAATTTATGCCCGCCCAGATCAGCGACGTACTGACCATTGAATCTGCAGAGCGGACCGGATTGTCCGGACCTGCTTGGCCCGGAAATTCGCGCACTGACCTTATGTCCATGCGGCCCAAATCGCCCAGTGAAATTCCTCAGTTGACCCAACCTGTTCTCATGTCTTCCGAGGAATTGCCTCCACCGATTGTTGGACGACACCCGAACGCGGTACCCGGCTTCATCCTGTCGCTGGGATGGGCGCTCGGTATCATCGGTGAGGTTGCCGTGCATCAGCTCGATATGCCCATTTCCGGGTTTCCCGTGTTGCTCGGCCTCTTAGCCAGTGTCATCGGATACTTGGTCTCAAGGAGGGCCTACCGGACATCTTTGGATCACCCCGAGCTGTATCCGAGGTTCGGGTTGTCGCGGGCTGCGCGTTTCGTGGCAATCGGATTCATGGCGCCGATTGCACTCTACATCGCCCTGGCGCTGATTGTCATCATTGCGCTCGGCGGCCTTTGATGGGCCTCAGAGACAGCTCTGTCCAAAGCCAGACAGCAGCGTAAGAATGTCCGTCACACCCACGATGTTGTCTCCATCGATGTCGGCAACGCAATCTCCCGCACAACCGAAGTTTCCAAGGGCCACAAGGACATCATTGACGCCGATTAGGCCATTGCTATCAAAGTCGCCAGGGCAGGTCTCGTCGAATTCGCATGAACCATCGTCATCAGTGGCGTTCGGGTTGTAGTTGTTGGCATCGGGATTGGTGCAGCCCGGTACTTCGTCTACGTCGCAAACGCCATCGTTGTCCGCATCAGCAGCGCAGTCTCCACCACAAACACCCAACGCATCGTCGTAAAGACAGCTTGAATCGTCCACAGTTGCGTTGGGGTTGTAGTTGCATGCTGCTGAGTCGGTGCAGCCCGGCACATCAGGATTGGGTGAATTTGGGCACACGTCTTGAATGGTCCAATCAACTTCGTAGGTGACTGTTGATGCAGGGATCCAACCGTTGTAGAGCATCACGCTCCATTCGCCAGAACCAGACAGTCCCGCTGAGCTGAGGTCCACCGTCGCCGTGTAAGTGCCGTCGTTGGCACCTCCCCAATCGGAGGGCCAGATGGTTTGATATCCACCTAAACTGGTGCACCCTTGGGGTGAGTCATTGTAACCACCAAAGGCAATACAGGTGCCATTCGCATCGGTAATGGCCATGGCCATATCGGCAGGCCAACTGCTGCCCTGACCTGTGAAGGTGAGCGTGATATCAATGGAGCTTGCCTCCGGATTGCCCACGGCATCGATGACAATGGGGTCGCCACTTTCTGTTCCAGACAACGTGACGGTTTGAGAACCTGAAATGGAGCATTCGCAACCGAAATCGGGGTCAGGGGCAAAACAGGAACCATCATTAATGGTGGCATCAGGATCGTAGTTGCAGGCTGATGGATCCGTGCAACCGTAGCAACCGAAGTCACATGAGCCATCGTCATTAATCGCGTTGGCGTCGTAGTTGCATGCCGTCACATCTGTGCATCCGCAGTCTTCAGTGCATGGAGGAGTGATGCTGGGCCGAAGGACGAAAAGGCCATCTTCGATGTGGCTGACAATCACATTGCCTGAGGCGAAATAGGGGTAGTTGCTCCATGCCCCATTGAATGAGGCTGCGTTGCTCGAGGGATAGATATCGAAATAGGCCACCCTTTCCAAGGTTCCTTGGGCTACATTTTCTAGGTCGAGAATCTCCAGTCCAGCGCGATAATTGGACTGATAGACCAAGCCATCATGGGTGTACATGTTGTGGTCGATGGCTGCCGTTGCCCCCACATGGGTTCCGATGAGGCTCACATTGTTCAGGTCTTGCACATCGAAAATGTAGGTGCGGGTATTGACTGACCCCTCGTCGAGTTCATCCCCCACAAGCAGGTATTTATGGTCCTCGGTCAGCCAGCCTTGGTGGGTGTAGGCGGATGTGGAATACCCCGTGGAGCTTAGCATCATTGGATCCCCAGCGTCCGTCACATCTACGATGGTAACCGTATTCTCATTGAAGCAAAAGGCAATCTCTTTGCCTGCATACTGCCCGTCTGGACCATTGTAATTGACGACTTGCACATCGTGACTGTATCCATCTTCAGCAAAACTTCCGATGAGGGTCGGATTCAATGGGTTGCTGATGTCGATGATGTTCAAGCCACCAGAGAATGTGTTGGCCCCGATGGGATAGGCACGTCCGGATTCTTCATTAATCGCAATGTTGTGACAATTGCTGAATCCACTGTAATGGGCATCCTCCGAGAAGGTCACAGGCGGGTTCGAAACGTTGCGGAGTTTGGTGAGGTCAAAGACTTGCATCCCGTGGCCTGATGCTTCCGAGACGATAAAGGCATGATTGGAATAGACCTTGATGTCTCGCCACAGCGAAGACACTGTATGCGTGGGCAGGTCTCCTAGGTATACAGGGTTGTTTGGATCAGTGATATCGATGAAGGCAGTTCCCGAGGTGCGGCCGAGGAGTGCATATTCTTTTCCATCGAGCGGATCTGTCCAGCCCCAGATGTCATTCATCTCTCCTCCCCCCACTTCGTTGGGGGTAAGTTGGCTCATGAAGTCCACTTGGTCGCAGGGGTAGATGCCAGCAAATCCATTTTCGCATGGGGTGGTTGGGACATAATCCGGGGTGTCACACACGCCATCACCGTCGGCGTCTGAAGTGCAGTCTCCATTGCAGACTCCGATTGCATCCAATTGTCCGACGCAGTCGTCTTCATCATCGCAAATCCCATCTTGGTCCAAATCGGCAGCACAGTCTCCACCACATACCCCCAGCGCATCGACAACACCAATGCAGTCGTCGACGTTGTCGCAGATGTCGTCGTTGTCATCATCCGCGGTGCAGGAGCCGCCACAGACGCCCACGGCATCCAAGACATTGCCGTTGCAATCGCAATCGCCATCGGGAATTCCAGGGCCGCCGCAGACACCGCAATCATCGATTTGGTTTCCATTGCAATCACAGTCCCCGTCAGGGATGTCAGAACATCCACAGTCGTAAATGGCACCAGGGCCTCCACAAACGCCACAAGCATCCAATTCTGCACACGAGCCATCATCTGTGGTGGCGTTGGGGTCGTAGTTGCAAGCCTCCGAGTCGGTGCAACCCGCTACATCGGTAGGGGTTGGACAAACGTCGTTCAAAGTCCATGTGACGTCATAAGTGACAGCGCTCGAAGTGCTCCATCCATTGTAGAGGGTAAAGCTCCACGTTCCAGTCCCTGAAAGCCCCGCGTTGCTCAAGTCCACCGTCGCTGTGTAGGTTCCGTTGGTGGATGTCTGCCAGGAGCTGGGCCAGGCGGAAGAGTAGTTTCCGATGCTTGTACAGCCGCTTGGTGAACTGTTCCAGCCTCCAAAGGCGATACAATTTCCATTGGGGTCGGTGATGGTCATGACCATGTCGGCCGCATAGCTAGATCCACTGTTGTTGCTGTTGAACACGAGCGATATGTCCATCGTCGACGGGCTCGGATTTCCGATGGCATCTAATTCCAACGCAGCACTGGATTCTTCTGCACTGATTGTGGCCGACTGAGTCCCATCCAAGCTGCAGTCGCAGCCGAATATTGGGTTTGGGGCTATACAACTGTTGTCGTTAATGGTGGCATCCGCATCGTAATTGCATGCCGTGGGATCGGTGCAACCGTAACAGCTGAAGTCGCAGGTGCCGTCATCATTCAGGGCGTTGGCGTCGAAGTTGCAAGCAGTATCATCAGTGCACCCACAGGAGACTTCACATGGTGGACTGCATCCTTCGGAATTGAGGATGCTCTCTCGGGCACCTCCCGGAGCAAATAGGGCTTGCATCCGTGTGGCTTGGCCAGCGGTGAAGATGTTCATGCAAGCGTCATCTGAATAGTCCATGTAGTTCTGGACCATATCCGTGGACCCGCAGCTTTGGTGTCCCAATGCACATCCGTAATTGGGACCATCTGATTCTGGGGTGTCCGTGACAAAGTCATCATTTCCACAAGGACCATCGCCCCAAATGTGACGGAGATTGAGCCAGTGGCCCACCTCGTGGGTGCCCGTGCGCCCGAGATCGAACGGAGAGGAAGCCGTTCCGATGTCACCGGTATACTGGTAGCCACAGACCACACCATCGGTGCTGGCTGGACCTCCAGGAAATTGAGCGTACCCGAGCAGACCGCCACTCAGATTGCAAACCCAATAATTGAGGTAATCTGAGGCGGGCCAGGCGTCGGATCCACCTTGGCTCGTGAATTTCATTGCGTCGTTTGAACCGAAGCTGGAGACCGCTGTGGGAACCCTCAGAATACCATTGGTCGGCGCGCCATCGGGGTCAAACGAGGCAAGACAGAATTCGATTTCCGTGTCTGCGGCCTGTGACCACACGTTGTCTTGGTCGTTGTTTTGCCGACGGAAATCCGCATTCAGGATGTCCAGTTGGGATTGAATCTGGGCGTCAGAGATGTTTTGCGTGCTGTTGGAATAGAGAATGTGAAACACCACAGGAATGGTGATCACAACACTTTGTCCGTTTTCCCTGCGCTGGTCAATAGTGGGCGCCCAAATGGCTGTGTGGTCTTCGATTCGCTGCTGCGCTTCCGCGTGGCGCGGCATGCCCATCATCTGAACGAACTTCTCGTGTGAACCACAATTGCGTTGGGGCAGATCGGATGCACTTTCGTTTCCGGTAAGGGCTGAAGACTGTGCGAAAGGGACCAAGTGCGTCACAAGGACGCAGAGGGTAAGGAAAAGGTGCTTGGACATGATGAATGGGCTGACTAAAAGATACAGCCTCAATCAAGCGAAGTCACCAGTAATTTCCACATGCCGTATAATTATCGATTAATAAGTGTATTTAATTGTATAAGACAAGATTGATGTGGGTTTATTCCGCTTGCTGCTTGACCATATCGCTGCTGGGGTTTTCACAAGGCTACTCGCGATCGGGCCGCTGGGTATTTGGGGCCGGGCTGTTTCCGCTGTATTTCATTGTGGACAGGAGGTTGCCCCCGGCATCCGACAGGTGAAGAAAGTAGGTCCCGTTGGTTGGAAGGTTCCAGGTGGTCCAAGATTCGGTCAGTGTGATTGATCCTGTTCGGGATCCGAGCAGGTCAAAGGCGACGAGTTTGACTGGAAACGGTCCGTCCCAGTTCAGGAGAATCCGACCGTTTGCTTGTCTTGTAATGAGCAGTGGATTGGTCCCGACTGGACTGTCGATTCTGCTCGTTTCATTCCAAGTGTCAAACGCTGACTGTAGGACATCTATGGGTTCTGTGCCAAAGGGCGTCGAGGAGACCACAATGTCGAGGGTCAAATCATTGGGGTCGTCGCCAGGGTAAGCCACGCGGAGAAACGCACTCTGACTGCTGACGCCTTCGTTCAGGCATCGGGTGTCGGCTCCAGGTACATTGGCTCCTTGCATTGCGGCCATCAGTTTCTCTGCAAGCGTACCCTCAGTCTCTAGAAATCCTGACTCCATTTGGGTCAAGATTTCCTCACCGAGCAATATGTTGCCTTGTATGGCGTAATTGTCTCCTACGATGTGTCCTTTCCAATCAAAACAATTGGTCCCGGTAAAAGCCGCTGCGCGGGCCGTTCCTGAAACCAAGTCTGCCATGCCGTATTGGCGAATGGAAGCGTTGTTTTCTGCGTCGTTTTGTTCCAGCCAGTTCATCAATTCTTCGGGGGAAAGCCCGTTGTCGGTGACCTGCGTATGCGCAGCATTCTGATTGGCAGGGGTCCAGTAGCTCTGCGTGTGCACAGCACCAACATCCGGGATGACATCGCTGATGATGACTGCGCCGCCCGCGATGTCTCCATCGTCGAGGCAGGTCGCGCCAGCGCTTCCAACTTGCCCCGTTGACACATCAACGGCCACGATGCTAAAGGTGTCTTGTGCTTGTGTGCCAGCGGCGATGAATAGGCAAAAAAGTACACTGTGATATTTCATGTCTGCCAAGCTTGATTTCATTCTTCGCTTACGACCCAGCGTCCTCGGGCCACCCTTCTAGATGGGTCCAGCGCCATCAGGAACAGGGTTCCCGTCGTAGGGTTTGTCAATGTTAGACGCCAACCTTGGTCACAAGGCTCACTTTCGACGGCGACCTTTTTGCCAACAGAGTCCACAACGCGCAGCACGGTGGGGTTGAAGTCCTGTGGCCATCTCACAATGACTGGGCCAGGGCCTGGGTTCGGGTAGATGTCGAGTGGCTTTGCTTCTCGCTCGAGTGGCGGTGAGGTGAATGACAACGGCAGTCCTGGACAGTCCAGCTCAGATCCCATTTGCAAGGACAGCCCATCGAAATAGCTGTCGTTGTCCACCCCTGATACGCGGGTGCCTTGAAGCTCCATTCGAACCAGCCGACAAAGAGGGGGCACGGGTGACGCGATGGCCACCTCCGTCCAAGAGGCGACTGGCATTTCGAACCATGCTGTCTGTTCGAGCAAGGTTGAATTTTCGTCGAGGAAGACAAGGCGCATTGCAGGAATGTCTGACCCGCCCCAATCGCTCAGATGGCCCTTTCCTATCGCCACTGCAACACCGGCATCAATAGAGTCGGTGTAGGCCGATACATCGACGTCTTGGTGCATGCGGGCGAGGTCACTCTCGTTGCAAAGTCCTCCGACCGTAAAATAGCGCTGCCCATCGAATGGGTTTACGCCATCACATTCCCCCGCTGTCAGAGACTCTGCAATGCCCTGCGTCACGGTCCAGCCATCTGTGCCGTTTTCCGCTCCCGGGTTGATGAGCAGGTTCTCTCCAAAGAGGGATTCCGAGGTGTAGAAGGGGGTCGGGGCGGTCCAAGCGCTCCAATTCAATGCGCGGTCCCGGTAACGGACACGCCACCACAAATCGCTGTTTTCTGGGAGGGTCGGCATGGCCTCTGTGGTGAGCACTTCCCCGATTTGGGTGTCTTCATCGAAGTACACGTTTCGGTGCCTTTCCCAAACGTCGGCGATGGGCGCTGAAAAGCCATTGATATCGGTAGCCACTTGCCATTGGCTGGCCCCGTGTTGGGCGTTTGCGCTGCCTCCGCCAAAAGGGGTGGCCGCCAGCACCACACACTCTGGCGGGAGGGTACTGCCGACAGGAGCCACTGCTGAAGGGATCTGTGCAATCAGGTCCGCTTTCGTGATGACGAGGCTGTCGGTGACTGCGTTGTCTAGGTCCACGTTGTTGTCTCCTCGGCTCAGTCGCTTCACGGTAAACTTAGGTTCGGGACCCGCCACCACATCGACGGTGACAAAGCCCCAATCGTCTGTGGTGATTTCGAATTCGTCGTAATCGAATTGCGGCCATTCTCCCCAATAGTCGATGGCGCCGCCAGCGGTGGCCACATTAATCCAAAGGTGCTTATGGTCTAGCGACTGTCCCCGGGAATATCCGTGCGTGTGACCGAAGAAATGGACGCTGGGCTTCCCGCATTCCTCCGTGAAAGATTCCAATCTGGCGACGACTTCGCCGGTAAAGTCGCTCTCTCCAGGCGTCCAAAGTTCAGACTTGTGGGGGTGGTGGAGTTGAGCAAAGACAAAGTCGATGTGGTCTTCTCCACAAGTGGCATCGAGCACACCGTCCAACCACTCCAACTGTTCGGGACCGTCGTATGGGCCATTGGAGTTTAGGCCCATGAAACGCACGTTACCGTAGTCCTTGAACCACCAGTGTTCCTCGTATCCCGCTGTGCCATTTTCAGGCAGGTGGAAGTACTGAAAATAATAAGGCGAGTTGACCTCGTGATTGCCCAATACCGGATAGACGGGGACGTGGGAGAACAAATCGTGTGACGGCGCGAAAAAGTCGTTTGCCCACTCGTTGTAGCTGTTCCCGTTGTCCACCAAATCACCGGGAATGAGCACCAAAGCAATCTCGTCCGAGGTGACACCGCCGAAGTAGTCGAGCACGCCTTGGTGAATCACTTCATCAAAAATTCCCGGGTTGGAATTGCTGCGTTGCATGTCGCTCATCGCCACAAAGGAGAAGTCTGTTTCGGCTTCGGGAACAGGTGGCGTCCGGAATCGTGCGACTTCGGTTGTTTCGAGGCCGGCTGTCACGGTGTAGAAATACGGAGTGTTGGGCAGCAACCCATCCAGAAACACCTCGTGCATCATGCCACCCAAGGAGACCGTGCCCCCGGACGCGATTGAGTTACCGAGTGTTTCGTCGGCCCCCCACTCGAGGGTGGAGGGTGTCAGCCCCCCAGCTTCCCAGACCACTCGAATGGACGTGGGCTCGGCATCTTGAAGAAAGGGGCGGACCACAAAGGCCTGACCCCAAGCAAGGCTTGCTGTGGAGCAGGCAAAAATCAGAAGAACGGCTTTGCGCATGGGCACAAGGTATATCTCAGATAGGCGTTCGGAGCGGCCATTTGGCGCGTTTGGAAAAATGAAACCAATTGGGAAATGAGGCGTATACAATGATGCCGCTTCTGTGGCTCCTGAAAATGCCCGCAGGAAATACGACGGGACTGCTTAACCTGGGGATTGTCCCCACATCACTTGACGCGCCATGCGCAATACCCAAATATTTTCTATCCTCTTAATCGCCATTCTTTTCGCCAGCTGCACCAAAGAAGGATTGCTTTCCGATCCATTATCGGGAACCATTCTGGAGCTTGGCTTTGGGTGGATGGAAGCTGCGGAATCCTGCCTGGATTCGAATGACCACAGCACCACATATTGTGGGCAGGCTGTTTGGCTTGACGGAACGCGAGTTCAGATTGACTTGACGGCTTTGGAGACCGGCAGTATTAACGCTCAAAATCCTGTGTTGAAGGAGGTGATGGAATCCAAGTCAATTCGGTACGTCTACAATCCTACGAGCCGCACAGTGACGCTTTTTCTGTCCATGGGAAAAGTTACCCTCGAATGGAATGAGAGCCTCGGTTGCTTGGAAGGAGACCTGTTCGACCATGATTTTTTGAGCATCTGCAGCAGCAACACGGCGTCTTCGCCTGGCATTTGAATGTCAATCAGGATGTCAAGGCTCGAGGGCTTTTGTGCGGGTTAATGGGCACGCTGACCTATTCGAATTGGACTTCTGATTGTCTCGTGGTCGTCGGTTCTAAAATAAGAACGGCAAAAGGATGCTCTTGCTCCCTCTTGATTTCGGACCTTCGCGGCCAATTCGCGCACGGTGATCACCTTTTCCGACCTCGGCCTTTCGGCCCCCATCCTCGACGCCATTGCCCCACTTGGCTTCGAGACGCCCACTGAAATTCAGGAGAAGGCCATTCCGCACCTGCTCGCTGGGGATGTTGATTTCATCGGTTTGGCGCAGACTGGCACTGGCAAAACGGCTGCATTTGGTCTCCCACTGTTGGATCTTCTGAACCCAGAGGAAGACTGCGTTCAAGCCATTGTGCTCGCGCCCACACGTGAGCTGGGTCAACAAATCGCTGAGCAGATGGCCTTATTCTCCAAAAAGCTTTCGGGAATTCGAACGTTGGCAGTTTATGGTGGCGCCAACATCGCGACGCAAATCAAGGCGCTCAAAAAGACCCGTCATGTGGTCATCGCGACGCCTGGCCGTCTCATTGATTTGGCGAATCGAAAGGCCATTCGTTTGGACCGGGTCAGTCATGTCATATTGGACGAGGCCGATGAAATGCTTAACATGGGGTTCAAGGAAGAGCTGGACACCATCCTGAGTTTCACCCCAGAGGAAAAGCAGACGTGGCTGTTTTCGGCCACCATGCCCAAGGAAATCCGTCGGATGGTCAAGGATTACATGACCGATCCATTTGAGGTCCGCATTGACCCCAAAACAACGGTCAACAGCAACATCATCCACCAGTACGCCACAGTGCATTACAAGGACAAGACCGAGGCGTTGACCCGCTTTCTCGATCTCGATCCGGAGCTTTATGGCGTGGTGTTTTGCAGGACCAAACGGGACACGCAGAACCTCGCCGAGTCATTGATTAAACAGGGGCACCGTGCCGACGCCATTCACGGCGACCTCTCTCAACACGCCAGAGACCGGGTCATGTTGCGGTTCAAGCGCCGAGAATTGCAGGTACTCATTGCAACCGATGTCGCTGCACGGGGTATCGATGTGACCGACTTGAGTCACGTGTTCCACTATGCTCTCCCCAATGACCAAGCTTACTACACCCACCGTTCAGGTCGGACGGCTCGCGCGGGAAAAAAAGGGATTTCTCTGGCGCTGATCAGCCGAAAGGAGAAGCACAAGGTGAATGCATTTGCCAAGGGCCTTGGTGTGGAGTTTACGGCTGTGGATGTGCCGCGTGCCGAGGACATTGTGGAAACGCGACTCCGGGGCTGGGCGATGGGCGTAGTGGCACAAGAAAACTCGGCAGTGCCAGATCAAGAGCTGATGGAACAGATTGACCTGCTTTTGGGTCCGCTTTCCAAAGAAGAGTTGGTGGAGCGGTTGGTGTCGCGAGAATTGGCCCGTCTCAATCTTGGAAACCGCACCGATTTGAATGATCGCGTCGGGCAAAAGGGGAAGAATGGAGAGCGGAAGGGAGCTTTCAAAAAGGAAGGCCTCCGCAAAGACTTTAAAGGCGGCTACAAAAAAGGCGGCTTCAAAAAAGACTTCAAAAGTGGAGGTTATAAGAAGAGCAAGCCCGGTGGATACAAGAAGCGCCGTTGGGACGATGATGGTTTTGCTGACCGTTCAAGCGAAGGGGAATTCAAGCCCAAAAAGCGCGGCTACAAGAAAGGCCCGGGTGGCTCAAGTAAGGGCGGCTACAAGAAGCGGGCCGGCGGTGGAAACAAGGGCAGCTACAGAAAGCGCTGGTGAATTAATCAACAGCGCACCTTCCATTCATCCATGGAGAGTCTGCATCCCATAATCCATCATTGTTTGTCCCGTTTTCAGGGCTGAAGGCGCTTGGAATTGGAGTAGCGCTGGACCTTTTGGTCTTGGATGAAGTACCATTCCTCAATGACCGCCTGTTCAATGGTGTCTCCATTCAGCGTTCCCATCTCATCGAATCCAGCATGGACCCATTCTCCGGGTGATGCTGCATCATCGTCAACACAGAATGCCCAGATCATGTTCCATGAATAGTCGAGTGTGTCTTTTGCCAATCTGGATGCAAAGGCATCAAATCCTTGAAATTGATCGCCGTCGTACCACTCGTACACGCATGTATCGGCGTAAAACTTGCGCATGGCTTCAAGGTCCATTTTGGTCCATTCTGCATCGATTGATTTGACCAAATCAACAGAAGATTGGCTGCCCATGGTGACGGCGTTTCCGCTGGGGGCAAAGCCGTTGGCACAGTTAGACAAATCGGAGTCGGTGGGGATCGAATCGGCACTGGGAGTGCAAGAGACGAGCAAAAGACAGGCAAAAAAGGCAGGGTAGAGGCGCATGTTAGCTAAGGTACTGCTTTGTTTTGGTGCTGTCCGTTTATGTCCAAAAGGTTAGTCACCCGCTTGTGGTTGATAATGAGTGGATTCGGGTGTTGTATGACGTAGGAGGCGTCTTACATTGCAGTCATAAACCAGTATTTCATGAAGCAAGCACTCTTTCTTTCAGCAGGCCTTTTGTTCTTTTCATTAGCATGTGCGCAAGCACCTGAAAATGACCTCTGCAGCGATGCAATCGATCTGACAGAGCACCTCGGTCAGCCCATTGGCTCAGTCCAATCGGCTGGTAGTTTTTCTAACATTGGTGCCACTGGTGAGGCAGAACTTGAGGCAGAACTTGCTCTATCATGGTTTGATACTGGTTTGGATGGAACCGAGGTTAGCGTGGACCAATCCGTATGGTTTCATTTCACGGGAGATGGAAATGTCTATCAGTTCATGACGTGGAATTGTCCCGGGTCTGCCTTTTACAGCAACAATACCCAAATGGCCATTTATCAGGGGAGCTGCGACGATCTGGATTTGATTGTGGCCAATGACGACCTGAATGCATTCTGGGACATCAACTACGGATGGCATTATTCTTTTGTCAACGCGAAGTTGGAAGAGGGTCAAGACTACTTCATCATGGTCGACGGCTACAGGTTTAGCGAAGGTGACTTTTGGGAAGGTGTTGCCCAAGGCACGTTTTGTCTGAGCATCAACCAAGTCATCGACATGGGACCGCACAATTCCTGTGAGGGCGCCAAAGCCATTGATGAAATTTTTGAGCCGAATGGCGGAGAGCTATCGGTAGTGGGTCCCTTTGACAACACTGTTTGGGGCAGTGGTGTGGAGCCCGGTCCTCTTGGCATCGGGGTGGAGTGCTGGAACGATGGGCCCACAGAAGATGGATCGGTTTGGTTCACTTTCGAGGGCGATGGCAATTCATACAGCATTACCAATACGTTCTGCAATGATGAAAACGTCGCCTATCTGTGGGGTTGGGATACCCAAACGGTCCTCTATAAAGGGGGTTGTGACGAGATGGTTCCCGTGGATTGCGGCGAAGACCTCAACGAGGAGCTCTTCCAATGGTGGGGTCCCGTCGGTGTGGATACCGAAGAGGGGGAGACCTATCATTTGAGGGTAGATGGCTTCCACTGGGAGTTCTTGGGTTTAGAGTGGACGGCCAGCGGCGCATTCTGTCTGCAGGCTTATCCAGGCAACTTGAATGGCATCCCTGTCCTTGAGAAGTTGGAGCTCGACGTTTTCCCTAACCCATCTTCAGATGGTGCGGTACGCTTGCAGTGGTCGGGAGAGGAATCGCTTGCCGACGTGGGTGTCTTCGACATCTCCGGTCGCCAAGTCGGCATGATCATGAATGTCACACGCGGCGAAGAAATTCATCTTGACGTCCCCAATGGAACCTATGTACTGAGCCTCAAAACCGATGCGGGGCATTCGACGGTCCAAGTTCAGATTATCCGCTGATTCATAAGTGTCCTCTTCTGAATCGAGTCATTGCGCCAAGCTCGAGAAGATGTATCTCGGTTGTCCGATCAACCACTCGATGTATCCTTCGACTCGGGCGTCTTTTGATGCTGAAGAAGCGTCGATTTCACTTGAGGTGGACCCGAGCCAATTTCATGCGATGGGCGCCGCGCATGGAAGTGTCTACTTCAAATTGATTGATGATGCATCCTATTTCGCTGCTCAAGCGCATGTCGCGGACGGATATCTCCTGACCGTTTCGATGAACATCAATTTCACGAGGCCCGTCACTGGGGGTCGCATCGTGTGCCGAGGAAATGTGATCCACAAGGGACGGCGACTCCTTGTCGCCGAGGCCGAAATCAAAGACGAGGAAGGCAACCTTTTGGCGGCGGGTAGGGGAACCTTTATGCCAAGTGGAAAGCCTTTTTCTGCAGATTTTGGATACAGGTTATGAAGGTCAATTCGACGCGTGTCATGGCAGTGCCTGCGTCCAAGTTGTGGCAGGGGGTGACCAGTGAGGGGCACTTGGCTTTGGCCCACCCTTACGTTGATCAACACTTGCACGGTGGGCCGATGGGACTCGGCGAAAAAGACAGGATAGTGTATCTAAACGGTTTGACTTTCGAACGCCAATTCACAGCGTGGGAGGAGGGCCTCGGCTACGATTTGCGCATAGGGCGCCCCAATGGGAAATCCCGGAGCCTCGTTGAGTGGCGAATCAATTCAATTGATTCTCATCAGTCCTCACTGTCCATCACAGTGCATCCCGACTTGTTGAGGCGGTGGCCCAGTTGGCTGCGGTGGGTTGCCTTTCGAATTCGGGTCAAGCCTCAGCTTGAGAGTTACCTGGACGCAGTGACTGGGGGTATTGCCTATTGGTTGGAGACAGGTGCCCCGGTCAGACGGTCCGACCACCCCAATCACCCTTGGTTTGGGGATGTCAAAAACCAAGGTCAGACCGGGACGGCTTCGGGGTTCGTGGAGCAGTGATGACCGTGGCTTAAATCGGGCATCAGTCCGCCCAGATTTTCCGCTGTTGGACGTCGCCACTTGCCCCGCGGGCGCTCCACAGGTAGACCTGACCACAACCATTGAATTGAACGGATTGGCCGCCCATCATGGGGCGCTCCATCACCATTCTACCCCGGGTGTCGAACACCTGTAGTTGGCAAGGTTGCTTTGCGGTGAACGCGCGGCCATTCCAATCCAAGAGGTCTGCCATTTCAGGGCGTAGGTCCGAAACTGAAATCGGAGCGCCACAGAACTGGCTCCAGAAGCTCCACATCTCTGCTGCACTGGTGATGTCAAAGTTGCCCCAAGATCCAAACCAGTCGTGGCCTCCGTTGTTGACGCGATACAGGCGCGCTTCGTATCCATAGTCGCCACCAGAGTGGGCAATCAGGTCGACAGTGCTGCCATCTGTTGGGTCGAGATTGGGAAGTGCGGTCTCGCTGACTTCAGTGCAATTGTTCCACCCGGCCCAGGTTGCCACCACCGTTTCGACACTTGGAGCACCACCCCAATTTCCGGGGTCAAACGGGCTGCCATTGTAGGGGACATCGTTGTCTAATGTGCCGTGGATGTGCACCACCGGAACCGGTTGGGAAGGAGAGCATGAGCCCCAGTCGTTGCCTCCCATATTCCCGCCTACGATGCCAATGCCACGGAATGTGTCTGCATTGTCACAGGCGAGCGAGTAGCTCATATAGCCTCCATTGGAATAGCCGCAGCTGTAGGTGCAGTCCGGGTCGTGTCCATGCTCAGACTGCAAGTGCTCAGCCAATTGTGTCAAGAAGGCGTGATCATTGACATTCGAGAAGTTGAAGTTGGCATTCCAGTGGCTGGTGCCACCGCCATCTTGCGCGCCTTGCGGAAAGACGACGCCAAAGCCTTCTTCGTCTGCGACTTCTCTAAATCCGCTGAACCCGTATATGCTTGAAGCTGATCCTGAATATCCATGGAGCACAAAGACCAAGGGGGCCCCGGGCTGCATGTTTTGGGGCGCATAGTAGATGTATTGTCGCAAGGCGCTGATGCCGTTGTCAGTGACACCAAACTGCTCGATTTCGATACAAGACCCGTCATCGACAGTGGCCCCAATCACATAGTTCAGTGCAGTCGGGTCTGTGCATCCGGGGATCACGAAGGTGCACGCACCATCTCCAACGGTGAAGGTGTGGTATCCATATGAGCCGTCGTTGAGGTTGAATGG
>PBIE01000034.1 GCA_002720375.1 Crocinitomicaceae bacterium
AAAACCTCCCTTCTCAGTGTGCGTACCGCCTGGTGGTAGCTCGATATGAATTGATTCAGTAGGTCACTCATTGAAAGGAATTTCGCTTCCGGCGGGGATCTGGTACACTGGGTACCTTCCCGCTGTGCCTTCGTGGTGCGGTGAGCGCTGATAAATGAAATCGAGCTGCGCTCGGGATGTCATGGGCCCCGCATCTTTTGCGGAATCGAGTTCCCACTGAAGGCGACTCGACCCTTGGAGCAGTCGTTCTGCAGTTTCCTCAAAGACATATGAAGAGAAGTGTTCCTTTTGTTGAAGGACGCTGTCAAAGAAATTCCAGCGAAAGAAGGAGTCAACCCCTTGCGGGCTCAGGGTTTCGAGCAGGTATCGGGCGCCCCGCTGGTCCGAGTGGATTACCAAGTCTCCGACAAACAGCTGGACGCGTTCAGTTCGACTGGTGATGGTCGTTGCAGTCCGCAGGTGGTGGCCTTCGTATGGTTGCGCCGACGCGGTATGCTCCACAATTCGGGTCACCAAAACCTCCATTGTGGTGTCTGCGGGAACCGTTCTCCAGGTTACTCCATTGGCCTGTAGACGTTCAATTACGTGTCGCCACGCTTGGGGCACTATGAAGGCGGCGGGAAGTGATGCTTTTTGAGTCGGTTTGAACGTGTGGAAGTGGGCAATGTTCCGTTCCCATGGTGAGTTGTGGTCGTATTTCAATCGCTTTGACTCGGTGATGTTGCTCCATTCATACCGGGCTTCATATCCCTTAAACATCACAGAATCCACCGAATTTGTGTCTAGGGTCCAGTTTACGGGGTGCTCTATTTTTTCTCGATAGGCGATGTCTTGGGCATTGCGGAGCAGATTTAGCCGTTTTGCATGGCGAGTGCTCGATTCCAGCAGCACGTTAAGGAAGTGAAGGGTGGCCTCTACCCTGTCTTCAAAGGGTTTGAGCATGTGGGCCTCCGTTGTAAACCCGATTGTGTGATGCAGTGTTGCATAACCGGTAGAAAATCTGGGCGTTTCCAAGAAGTCTTGGATTCCTCCGTCGGGCGTGGAGCCGACGCTGTAGACATAGGGGCACATCTCGGTGCCAAGGGTTCCCATTCCTTCGTACAGTTCTGGAAGGAGCGTGTCTTCGAGCCAAGCTCCCAATGGACCACCTAATTTGTTGTGTTGCGTGGGAATGAGCGTCATGGTGGCCTGATAATCCGCACCATTGGTGGTGTGCGTATCGACGAAAATGTCAGGGTCGAATGAAGTAAACATGGTGTTGAACCCCAGTGCATTACGGCTGTCGCATTTAATGAAGTCCCGATTGAGGTCCAGGTTGCGCGCATTCCCTCGGAAACCATATTGCTCTGGGCCATTTTGGTTTGCCCTTGTGCAGCAATTGCGCCGAAGACCTCCTCCAATGTTGTACATCGGCACAATTGCGATGGAGACCCCTTCTGGCAACTCGGGTGCTTCCAGAAGCTGATTCGCCCATTGGAGGCAGGCGTTGACGCCACAGGGTTCGCCAGGGTGGATGGCGTTGTTTACGAGGATTTTGAGCGGTGCGTCCTGTGGCCCCATGACGAATAGGTGCAATGGGCGACCCACATCGGAATACCCAAACGTTTTAAGTCGGGTGCGGTCCGGATGCGCCTTTTGCAGCTCCTCGAATGAGGCAATGGCTTCTGCCCAAGTTGGGGTCTCACCAATCGGTTCTGATTGCGCTAGTCCATGCCCTGTGAAAGACATCGTAAGAATGCAAAGCCATGCCTTCATCCGTCTGGGGGTTAGCTCGTGGACATGGCCCATCAGGAAATTGGCAAACTGTGTGGTCATCGGGTTCAAAATTGAGAAATTGTATCATGGATTTTATGCCGCCAGCTGATGTTCGCCCCAAATCGGGGCAATTCCTGCTGTCGGAACCTTTCTTGAATGACCCGTGGTTTGGAAGAAAGGTCGTGTTTTTATGTGATCACGATGAAAAGGGATCGTTGGGTTTTGTGTTGAACAATGGCATGGGCCGAAACCTCAACTCCCTCCTCTCCGATGCGGAACAGTGGTCGATTGACCATGAGGTCCATCGGGGCGGGCCTATTCATGAAGACAGTCTGTTTTTCCTTCATCGCCTTGGCGAAATTGTCAAGGGGTCCACTCCTGTGCTTCCCGGACTTTGGTTGGGAGGCGAGTACGAAGACCTTGTTTTGGCCTTGAAGAACGGTGGTGCACGACAAGGGGATGTTCGATTTTTTGCCGGTTACTCCGGTTGGGGCGCCGGTCAATTGGATGGTGAGATGAGCCAGCGCAGCTGGTACGTCCATGATGTGGCCCTTCCGGAGAAGTTGGAGACAGTGATGAATCCAATGCCCGAGAACCTGTGGGTCTCGATGTTAATGTCTAAAGGCGGAGGTTATGAGCGGGTCACCTCCTGGCCAACGGACCCTTCGTTGAATTGAACTTCAGGAAATCGACCATCGCACCCGATGGCCCGAGTGTCGTCGAACATTGAATACTGCGCCGCCACTGAATATGAGGTATTGGCCCTTGATGGCCTTGAGTTCTTCATGAACGATTGGGGTTTTGGTCAAGGACAGGGAGGCCACTTTTTTTGAGAAGGCGATGCTTGGATAGTTCAGGTGGGTTACTTCCTCCCCTTCGTCAAGGAAGGGCTCAAATTCTGGTGGGCAACATTCATAAGCGGCGTCTTTTGCGTCGAGAAGGGCTGTGGCTACGGCTTCCCTTGTGGGATTGCCGGAAGTCAGCATTTTTCTCCATTGGGTCTTGTCTGCGAAGTGGTCTTTTAGTGCCACTTCGATGAGGCCGGCAAGCTGTCTGTAGGGTGTTCTGGCCAGAATGGTTGCGCCTGATGCGCCTTGGTCGATCCACCGGAAGGGAACATTTGTGTCCCGGGTGACGCCCACCTTAATGCCGCTCGTATAGCTGAAGTAGACGACGTGCGGTTGGTTGTGATGCTTCTCTTCCCAGTCTTTGTCTCGGAGTGCAATTCCTTCATGAATTCGGCTGAGTTCAGGGTGAATGATGCTTTCTACTGCGAGCGGGGAATTTTGAAATGCGTCAAACGACATGCCGTCGCCATAGGTTTTTCGAATGCGTTTTCCCGTAACGGTGCAATGGATGGCTCCGGTTGCTTCCAAACGCAATTTCTTTCCGATCCAGGAGGCCATGTCAACAAGCGGTAGCGGATCTAAAATGTTGGATTGCTGCCACTGGTAAGTAACCTGTTCATTACTAGTTAGTTGACCTTTCAACTTTCGGATGTTGCCTTCTCCTTCCATGCGAATTGGGTGGTGTTTTCGGGTCCTGTATTTTTCCGCAAATCAAAACAAGACATGAAGAAACTTCTACTCTTTGCTGCCTGCTTTGCAGCTACAGGGGCCTTTGCTCAGTATGAGGAAGGCTTTGAAGATTACACCGCTGGTGATTTTATCTGCGTGGAAAGCGAACTTTTTGATGTGTGGCCAGGCGGTGCGGAAGGCAGCGAATGGGATTCCCAGGTCAATGACTCCATTGCCCACGAGGGAATCAATTCATTGAAAATTGAGGCTGCTAATTTGGCTGGGGGTCCCATGGACATCTTGCTCAATGTGGGAAAGACTGAGGGCAACTGGAGTCTTGATTGGGAGATGTTCATTCCAACGGGATACTCCGCATATTTCAATGTGCAAGGCACCGATGTTGCCGGAGCAGGAACGGACAGCTGGCAGTGCAACTTCTTTGCTAACACCGATGGCTCTGCTTTAGCAGATGGCCCTTGGGGAATGGCGGAGCCCACTGCAGTGCCCCACAGCGAATGGTTCAATGTGCGTTTTGTGGTCGATTTGGATCAGGGCCTGTTTAAAATGTGGATTGATGGCGATGAGGTGTTTCAAGCTGCGTACAATGGAAACTTCAGCAGTATCAACTTTTATGCCTTGGGCGACAACCAGACGCTGGGCCTGTACTATATCGACTCAATCACTTTGGCGGAAAGCGACGTCATTTTGGTGGATGTGGATGAGGCCCAGGCGAAGCCGTTTCAATTTCACCCCAACCCAACCAATGGTGCGCTTCGACTGAGCGGTGTGCAATCTCAGACCACGCTTGTGGTTCTCGATTTGATGGGCCGGGAGGTGTTGAGTGAAACCCTCGATGCTGGACAGCAGAACTTTGACTTGGAGCTTCCCGATGGTGTTTATCTGTTAGGCACCGAAAAAAACCAGAACCTTAGAAAGCTGGTGATTCGCCGTTAACAACGGCAATACTTAATGTCGAGCGGCCCTGCCTTCCGATAGGAAGCGCAGGGTTGCTTGCGTCAGTGCCTCCAGGGGTTGTGGCAAACCAGCTTGGGTCCACGGTTCTGACGATCCGAAGGTGTGCCCCGAGTCCTGCATGAGGAACAGTTCTGATTGTACTGCCCAGCTCTTGAGTTGGAGCGCATGATTCACGGATACAGCATCATCATCCTTGCCATGGGCGATGAGCATCTGGCCCTTGAAGTTCTTTACGGCCGTCTCAATTAAGAGCCGATCACGATGGGTGATGAAGTCTTCATAGAAGGACCAGTTGTGGTGAAGTCTTTGGCGTGTTCTGTGATTGATGATTTCTCGTTTCCCAGATGCCTTCCAGACCTCCAACTCCGTCTCTTTGGGGAATCGTGATTCGAGATCTGCCACAGCGGCCCAGGTGACAAGGTGATCCACACCAGACAGGTCTTGACTCTTGAGTAATCGGTCTGCTTCTGCAGCGGCCAAACAGGCGATTCCCCCGCCTCGGCTGTGCCCGATAACGGTCAATGGAAGGTTGGTCGCCCGTTTTGACTCTTCAGTACAGCCCGCTGAGCGCAGTGCTCTGAGGACGTCCACAGCTTCGTCGAGTTCTTTTGAATACGTATTGGCTGCGAATGCATCGAGGTCAGCAAATTTCGAGGGTTGTTCAGGGGTGGTCCCGTTGTGTGTGAAGTTGATACGCAGAAACCTCCACCCTCTCGCCGCAAACTGATCGCCAACTCGCCGCCAGGCTCCCCAGTCCATGTAGCCCTTGTATCCGTGAAGGAACAGGACTGTACCACACGCATCGGATTCAGGTACGTGCCATGCACCGTGAATGTCTCTGCCAGTTGAACGCTGCAATAAGAAGGGATGGTGAATGACAGTCATGGATTGAACTTGGCCATTTCGGAGGCAGCTCGCGCGGCATTGGGATAGAGGAACCGATAACCGTGCTTTATGATTCGATCGGACAGGACTCTCCTCCCCTGTGCTCTGGTGTTACTTTGCTTTGGGAGGGATATAGCACCTGCAGCACTATAAAATTCTAAGCGAGAAATCAATTCTGGTGCAACGAGGTTGAATGCGCCTGGCAGCATGTTGTGACTGGTGTATTCAATTGCGCCAAGCACATCGTCAAGGTGAACGACATTGACTGGGTCTATTGGCTTTGACAACGGGCGATTTCCGAGAAAGCCACCTGGATGTCGCCCGGGCCCAAACAGACCCCCTGCTCTGAGAATGGTTGTGTTCTGTGAGTCAAAGAGGGTTTCCAAGTCCAGAATACATGCGCCAGAATGAGGGCTGATTCTTCGCACAGCATCTCCTTCATTGTATAGGCCGTCTTCCTCAGGATATACGCTGGAACTGCTGATAAGTACCGTCCATTTTGACGCTTTCGACATTTCTGCAGCCAACTTGAATGCGTCCGTTCCAGCGGAGGGAGGCAAAGCCACAAGTAGGCGTCGACAAGGTGGCCATGCCAAGGGCAATTGCCCTTTAGAGTCAAAGGCAATGGGGTTGATTCCAACCGCCTTGAGGTCTGCCAATGCCTCGGGTCGTCTAGCGGATCCCCAGGCTGTTTTTGCACTCTTTTGGCAGTGATTGCCCCAGGCTGAGCCCAGCCATCCGCATCCAAGGATTCCCCAATCGTAAATTTTATTCACATCGTGAGCCATGGCCGGGGGCTAAATTAGCAGTCACTATTGCTCTAGTTGATGATTGATTTATGCATCCGCCATCAGTTTGTTAAGGCTTTGCTGCCTGTGCTTTTGATTTCCCCATTTGCACAAGTTGTCAATGCCCAAGAGGATCCACTTCTCTCCTTTGAGATTGAGGGTCTCACGGAAGGTGATACTGTCTACCTCGCCAATTATTATGGCAACAAAATGTACTATGCGGACACCACAATTGCAGACAAAAAGGGTGAGTTTGTCTTTGTTTCGCCTAGTGCAGAGAAAGGAGGGAAATACGGGCTTGTCCTTCCTGAAAACGCGTTTGTGGAATTCATTGTGACTGGTGACGCTGTTTCTCTTGCGGCGGACCTGGCTGATCTGCCGGGAAGTGTCAAGGTCAAAAAGGGTCTAGACACCCAGCTTTTTTATGAATACCTCGGTTTCATTCAAGACATGCGGGACAAGCGTTTGCCTATTGACACCAAGGCCCAAGATTCCACCCTCAGCGAGGCGTCCAGAGCGCAACTTGTTCAGGACCTTAATGTGTTAAATCTTCAGGTAGAAGCCGAGCAGTTGCGAATTGAAGAGGAGCACGGTGAAACTTTGTTTGCGAAAATGATTCGCATGGTTCGCGAGCCCGATGTCCCCGAAGCCCCAGTGGATGTGGCCAATCCGCAATTATGGCGATACTATCGCTTCCGAACATTGTTTTGGGACCGCGTGGATTTCCAAGATGGCCGCCTTGTTCGAGATCCAGCGCTGCATGCGCTTCTGGAGCAGTATTGGGGCAGCATTATGCCTCAGGTGCCAGATACAGCGGTTATCGAAATGAACAAGCTTATTGCAAGGGCTGAGGGGCAACCGGATATGTTTAAATATTTGGTTCACTTCTTCACGTTCTCTGCAGAAAAGAGCCAGGTGATGTGCATGGACAAGGCTTTTGTCAATCTCGTGGACAATTATTATGCCACTGGTAAGGCCGAC
Organism: Crocinitomicaceae bacterium; assembly: GCA_002720375.1. Lineage (GTDB taxonomy): Bacteria > Bacteroidota > Bacteroidia > Flavobacteriales_D > Sanyastnellaceae > UBA8752. The sequence goes on from PBIE01000034.1 coordinate 6,902, forward strand.
TGGCTTGGTGAAGAACAGCTTAAAAAGGTGATTGACCGCGCTGAGGACCTCCGGTACAGCCAATGTGGAGAGCGAATTCCCAACATCATTCTTCCTGACACCACTCAGAAGAATTGGGTGAGTTTGTACGATATCGACTCAAAGTACACGTTGGTTTCTATTTGGGAATCTACCTGCGGCCATTGCAAGAAGGAGATGCCCAAGCTCGAAGCCCTCTATGAAGAGTGGCATGACAAGGGGCTTGAAATCTATGCCATAGGCAATGACTTTGAGCCTGAGCCTTGGTTGGAGTTTGTGCGGGAGAAAAATCTGAACGATTGGATTCACGTGTCGGACAATCCGGAGATTAATGCGGCAGACAGCGCTACAATTTTGATTTATTCAGGAATTACCACGTTGCAGAGTCTCAACTTCCGAACCACGTTTGATGTCTATGCGACCCCTAAGATGTTCTTGTTGGATCGCGATAAGCGAATCATCGCCAAACAGGTGGGTGCTGAACAAATCGGCGAAATCCTGGCTCGAGAGGAAGCCGCGTCGGTCAAGCAATAGGGGCCATTTTTGCGAGTGACTGTGCACGAAGTCGGTTCCGAGCGTGCTCCGTCTCCTTTGCTCCGCAGCTCCACTTCGTCCGTTCTCTAAGCAAACGGAGCCCTAAATCAATTGGGTCTTCCACTTGATCCGCTTCAAAAAGAAAGCCGCACTTCGATGGGTGCGGCTTTCTTGACGGGGTTTGGTTCTTGGGGTAATCACTCGCAAATGGATTCCCAATACTGTAGGAAAATGAGGAGGTCGGGTGTATTCACGATGCCGTCGCTTGACAGATCGAAAAGGCAGGGTCCAACTTCATTAAGGATGCCAACGAAGACACAGCTTCCATCATCCACGTCGGCCGCGCCGCTGTAGTTCAGGGCTTGCGGATAGGTGCAACCCGCGAATGAGCTGGACCCGTCGATGCTGGTTCCATCGCAATTGAACCCGCTTTCGGCATAGGTGCACGTGCCATTGTCTGCGGTGGCACTTGGGTCATAATTGCAAGCGTCTTGGTAGGTGCATCCAAAGATGTCGAGGTTGTCGCAGATGCCGTTTCCATTGTAGTCAGGGCATTCGTTTTCGTTTTCGTCGCAGATGCCATCCCCGTCACTGTCGTTTATGCAGTCTCCGTTGCAGTTTAGAATCGGGCCCGCATATGAGCAAGTGCCGTCATCATCTGTAGCAGTTGGGTCAAAGTTGCAGGCTGATTGGTCTGTACAGCCGATGATTTCATCTGAATCACAGGTTCCATCTTCGTCGGCATCAGCCGTGCAGTCTCCACCGCAGACGCCGAGGGCATCAAGCTGGTTTCCATCGCAGTCGCAGTCCCCTTCTGGTATGTCGGCGCATCCGCACTCGTATATGGCGCCCGGTCCGTTGCAGACCCCGCAGGCGTCGAGTTCCCCGACACAGTCATCGACATCGTCGCAGGTTCCATCTCCGTCTGTGTCAGCCGTGCAGTCTCCACCGCAGACGCCGAGGGCGTCATTCGTCAAACACGACCCATCTTCCTCTGTAGCAGAGGGGTTGAAATTGCATGCTGTGTTGCTTGTGCAACCAAAAATTTCATCGTCGTCGCAGACACCGTCATCGTCGCTGTCATTGTCGATGACAGTTCCAGTCCCGTCTGTTTGACCAGAGCATGTGTCGCAACCTGTAGCATAGGTGCAGCTTCCGTTTGAATCTGTTGCAGACGCATTGTAGTTGCAAGCATTGATGTCCTCACAGCCAGGAATTTCATTGGCGTCGCATACGCCATCGTTATCCGTGTCATTGTCTATGACGACACCATCCGCACAGGTCTCGCAAATGCCATCTGTATACGTGCAAAGTGAGTTGTCTGTATCCGTGGTGGGGTCATCGTCATAATTGCAAGCTGCAGGGTCTGTGCAACCGAGGGTTTCGTTGCCATTGCAAACACCGTCGTCATCTGTGTCGTTGTCCACAACGCTTCCTGTGCCATCGGTTTGGCCAGTGCAGTAATCGCAACCTGATGCAAATACGCAGGTTCCATCATCAGTGTTGGCACCAGAATCGTAGTTACAGGCTGCTGGGTCCGTGCAGCCCTGAAACGAACATGTTCCGTCGTCATATTCTGCCGAGGCATCAAAGTTGTTTGCTGTAGCGTCGGTGCATCCACCAAGTCCCACGGTGATTGTTGCCACCATACCCAAACTGGCGTGTGCCCCAATTGAGCAATCGTATTGATAGACGCCGGGCACTGAGAATGTTACACTTCCCATGCAGGTGCCGGCCGCATTTCCTATGTTGGTTGGGAGTCCAAACGATACGGGATTTCCAAACGAGAGGCCAGTCAACGTGGAGATGTCGCCGTTGACATTGTGAAATGATGACGATTCATTTTGCCAGACGACGGTTCCGCCTGTTGGGATGACCAGATTGTTTGGGGTGTATGCAAAATTCGTGGCGACCACCAACTCTCCTTCTGTGCCGCAGGCGTTGGCCTGACATGTTCCATCATCGATGTTGGCAGAAGGGTCATAGTTCCAAGCAAGTGGGTCGATGCAGCCCGGGTATTCACAATTTCCATCGTCCACATTGGCTACCGGATCATAGTTCTGTGCAGAGGTGTCTGTACAACCGAGGTATTCACAACTGCCGTTGTCTTGTGTCGCGGAGGCGTCAAAGTTATCCGCAACGGGGTCGAGGCACCCCAAGATTTCATTGTCATCACACGTTCCATTGCCGTCAAGATCGGCTATGCAACTTCCTCCGCACACACCCAAAGCGTCGGTTTGGTTTCCATCGCAGTCGCAGTTCTCTGCTGGAATGCCACTTCCTCCGCAAACGCCGCACTCGTCTAATGTTTCGCATGTGCCATTCGAGGGGTCGTCAAAATTGCAAGCGCTTACATCTGTGCAATTGTCTGCATCGTCGCAGAGGTAATCGCCATCCACATTCTCGCAGGTACAGATGTCTGGAAGGATGTCAACGTAATCTCCTAAGCCTTCCGTGGTGAAGCTCAATGGCAATCGATAATCTTCTCCCTCATCACCGTCAAATGGAATGATTTGAAGCCCCAAGGTGCCTGTGATCGTCCCCGACGTTGTGAATTGACCAATGAGAATCCGAAGGTCTTCATCGGGAAAGACATTGGCGGATGTCGGAGGGTTGACGATCCATGCAAGTCCCGTTACTGTGTTGGCTATGAGCGCGTTTCCGGATTCAAAGTCTGCGAACCAGTTAAAGGCGGGGTCCTCAATGGTGGTGATGGTTTCGTATCCTGGAGGAAGGAAATTGGGGGACCGGTCAATTCCAATGGTGACCCAGGTGTCGAATTCCAGGTCAGCATAGGCTGGTATATCAAACAGAATCGAAGAGATGTTGGACGGTGTGGCAGCACCGAAAAAGGACTGGTAAAAGGAGGTTGTTGATGCGATGTTGAGTTGTTCCGTGGCATTTCCATAACCAGACAGAACCTGGGTGTTGGGGTTGTCCACCTTAGCATAGAGCCGGTAGGTTTTCATTCCCGCAAGGGGATTTGGGGTCCCGAAAATATTGGTGGTGATGCCGGTGGTGTCGTGGTCCGCGATGAGTTCTACCTCCAAAGCGTATTCAGGCACACTGTCGCTGGGGAAAGAAGCCGACAGGATTTGCAGGGAATCGGGGCAACTGCAGAAGTCACATGTGCCATTGTCTATGATGGCTGTGGGGGCATAATTGCAAGCGTTGTCGTCCATGCAGCCGTGGGATTGAAAGCTGAGGTACGGACGGATGCAGTTTTCAGATGTCGATTCGCCATCTCGGAAAACTTGCATGGCCAAATCACCTGAAATCTCACCTTGCGTGGTGAGTTGAGCGATTAGCACTTTCTGGTTTGGCCCTGCGTTTCCGTTGGTGTAGAGGTCGACATTGTCGATATACCATGCGCCGCCATTTGCGGTGTTGATGTCGATGTTGCCTCCTGCAGCGAATGTGGAGGAGAACGGTGCGATTTGGTCCTCGACAAGTGAGATTGTCGTCTCGTTTTCTAGGCTGTTGGGTGCTTCGTCGATGCCAATGGTCAACCAACTGTCGTGGATGATGTCGGGAAATGAGGAGAACAGCATGGGGCTGTTGGCGTTCACGAGCACGTTGGAAACGCCAGGAAAAAGGGGGCTTTGGTTGAAGGGTTGGGTTGATGCGATACTGAGTGGGCGGTTATCGTCGCCGTATACGGCACTCAGTTTGTCCAATGGCCCTTCCGTATTGAGGTAGACTCTGTAAGTGTTGTATCCGCTCAGATCCGTGGTGTTTCCATTAAAATCGACAACGGGACCAATGTTCTCTGCGACCAGATCCACACTCAGAGTGAAGTCCCCATTGGATTCATCTCCACTGCATGGCACACCTTGAGCATGGGAAAGAAATGGGGTGCTCAGGCAGAGCATGAAGCACATTCGGATGAATGTAGAAGTGAAAGCCTGGGGGTAAGGCATTGTGACAAGCAAGTATGGCCATTTAAATATGCATCAAAATCGCTTCATTTGTATATAATTTGTCTTCTAATTTGTCTATGTAATCGTCTTATGTGACATTATTATAGCCTTGGTCTTTATCTGCTTCTTGGTTATCCGGGTTGATTTGGTACTTCTTATAAATCCTTGTGGCATGAAAAACCCGGACTGGTCCGGGTGTTTTCTGTGTAGCGAGAGAGAGACTTGAACTCTCGACCTCAGGATTATGAATCCTGCGCTCTAACCAGCTGAGCTACCTCGCCAAAGGAAGGTCGTCTCGTAGACGGGCGGCAAAATTAGGTAAAGTGAAGTTGGTTGGCCCCCCTCTTTTGGGAATGTTTGGAGTACTGGCAATGTCTGAGGCCCTGAGTCATTGTATATTCCGCCACGATTTCCGTGATATGGAGCGAGTTGAATTTCAAGTAGAGGTGCCGATTCAGGCGAGTAAGGGGTCGATTTTTACCCGTTTGAATAACCCCAGTGGATTGTCCGAGTGGTTTGCCGATGATGTGAACATCAAGAAGGATGTCTTCACATTCTTCTGGGATGGCTCTGAGGAGTCAGCGCGCCTGGTGACCCAAAAACGGGAAGAGTTTGTGAAGTTTCGTTGGATGGAGCACGAAGAAGAGGGCGCCAAGACATTCTTTGAAATGCGCATCAAAATTGATCCTTTGACAGGAGATACGGCACTTCTGGTGACGGACTATGCGGAAGAGGATGAGGTGGAAGAGGCTACTTTGTTGTGGGAGAAGCAGCTGCGTGATTTGAAGCGCGTGCTCGGGGGCTGATTCTCCCCTTCTTAGGTCCCCCTTAAATAGGGTTGAACTAGACTTAAGTATTGCTCGGTAAAGTCCAATGTGGCCTCGCCTTCTAAGGTGAGCGTCTCTTCGAGAACCTGTATTTCTTCTTGCGGTCTGTAAATCCATTCGGACAAGAACCGCTTCGGTAACAAATGGCGCATCGTTTTGACATGGACCAATCGTGAAGGGCGGAATTGATATCCCGATGACCACGTGTGCCATTCTTCTAAACGATCATGCGGCCAAATGGTACACAGGCGTCCTTCTGGCTTTAAGAGTGAGGAGGCAGCTTTGACCAGGTCGCCCATGGTGAGTGTGTCGTCGTGACGTGCAAGGTTTCTTGCTTCAATGGGTGATTTTGGTTTGTTTCTGAAAAACGGGGGATTGGCGACCATCAGGTCAATTTTGCCTGCAATGTCTGGCATTGCTTGGTGGGCCTCTTGAATTGCCCCTTGCCACGCCTTTGCGGTCAACCCACCGAAGGGTTGTGATGCATAGTTTTTTTTGGCTTGCTCAGCCGCCTGCGGCTCCAGTTCACAACCGATGACCTTGCCTCCGGGGGCCATTCTTTGCATGAGCATGATGCCAACATATCCATTGCCCGCTCCCACATCTATGACGTGGTGCGCTCCTTTTACATTGGTCCAGCAGCCGAGCACGATTCCGTCGGTTCCAACTTTCATGGCAGCACCGTCCTGTTCAACCGTGAATGACTTGAAGTGGAAGGGACCGCGAGCCATGGCTTACGTGTTGTCCCTGCGGCGTTGCCAGGTTTCAAATTTTGGAAAAGACGCTGGCCGTTCCTCCGGCTCGGATTCTAGTGGCGTGCAGTCGCACAAATGGGTTTTGCAGTCTTCCGGTAATTGTTGGTAGAGGGAGGTGCCTTCGATTTTGTGGGCGAGCATCGCGTCGGACACTTCTCCTATGACTTTAGCGGGGTTCCCTGCTATAATGGATCTGGGGGCCCAAATACTTTGGGCTTTTAGGAACGCGAGTGCACCGACAATGCACCCCTCTCCCACTTGAACATCGTCCATGACGACCGCGTTCATTCCAATCATGCATTGCGTACCAAGGGCAGCGCCGTGTATGATGGCGCCATGTCCGACATGCGCGCCTTCGGCAAGGTGGACGGTGGTTCCAGGAAACATATGGACCACGCAGTTTTCTTGGACATTGCAGCCGGCTTTCAAAATGATGCGTCCCCAATCTCCACGCAGTACAGCACCAGGGCCGATATAGCAATCGGGGCCGATGGTCACGTGACCGATGACGGATGCCTGAGGGTGGACATAGGCTGATGGGTGTAAGACCGGAATCATCCCTTTGAACGACTGGATCATGTTGTTTCTGGATTGCGCAGGATGGTGGCATAACCCTGCCCTACCCCAATGCAAAGCGAGACTAAAGCGTAACGGCCTTTGTTCCGTTTCAATTGACGGGCTGCTGTGAGAAGGATGCGGGCGCCCGTCATGCCAAGGGGGTGTCCCAGGGCAATCGCTCCACCCTGTGGATTGATCCGTGGGTCGTCATCTGAAAGGCCCATGGATCGTGTGCACGCCAAGCTTTGTGCAGCAAAGGCTTCGTTCAATTCGATGTGGTCCATGTCTTGCAAGGCAAGTCCAGCCTTGGATAAGGCTTTTTCCGAAGCTTCAACGGGACCAATCCCCATAATTCTCGGCTCTACCCCAACCACGGCGTTGGAGATTATTTCAGCAATTGGGGACAGCCCATGCTGATCAATTCCTCGCTGGTTGGCCAAGAGCAATGCGCAAGCGCCGTCATTTAATCCGCTGCTGTTGCCCGCTGTTACACTGCCTCCATCTTTTCGGAAAGCGGGGCGAAGGCGAGAAAGGATTTCAATTGTCGATGTGGGCTTTATGAATTCGTCTTCGGCAAACAGAAGGTCATCTTGCTTTCGCCTTGGGATAGACACAGGGACGATTTCCTCAGCGAAGGCTCCTGTACTTCTGGCTTGAGCTGCTTTGGATTGAGACCATGCTGCAAATCGATCTTGGTCTTCCCTGCTGATGTTGTGCAGGTCGACGAGGTTTTCTGCAGTGACGCCCATTCCATCTGTTCCATAGAGCTCATGAAGCTTGGGATTGACGAATCGCCAGCCAAAACTGCTGTCATGCATTTGTGCATCCCGGCCAAACGGCTTGCTCGCTTTGCTGATGACCCATGGGCCGCGGGTCATGTGTTCTACGCCCCCCGAAATCACAACATCGGCATCGCCTATTTGGAGCGCCCTTGCGGCATGTATGGTGGCCGCCATTCCCGATGCGCAAAGCCGGTTGACAGTTTCCCCGGGAACTGTATGAGGGAGCCCTGCCAGCAGCAAGGCCATCCGCGCAATGTTTCGGTTGTCCTCCCCTGCCTGATTTGCGCATCCCATGAGGACATCGCCAATGGCAGCGGGGTCTATGTTTGGATTTCGCTCGAGAAGCGAGCGCAGGACATGGGCAGCGAGGTCGTCTGTTCGGACCGGGGCGAGTGTGCCTCCAAAGTTGCCAATGGGCGTTCGGATGCCGTCAATCAGGAATGCATTCATGATGCCGAGGGGGATTCAAGGTTGCGCCAGAAGTCGAGTATGGGATTGAAGACGAAGGTTTGGACAAGTGCCACCTCGCCATTGACCAGTGCATACATGCGACTTCCGTCGTGGGACATCCGTTCACCGTTGAGGTCGTATTCCTCCATGATTGGCGCTTTCCAATACAGGGTCATGGGAATGTGACGTCCGTCTTTGTAGTGAACCTCGAGTGTCCAAGCTGGCTGTGTTTCAATCAGACTGTCTTCTTGTGCTGGGGACAGATGGCTGTCCCATGTTTCGATGTGGACCTTGCACATTCGGAGCCATTGGTCCCTCATGGCCGTTTGTGAAATATCGATGGGGTGCGGCCCACTTGTCGCATTAAGTGCCTCTCCATCGGCGGCCCATTCAATTGAGGCTTCTGTGCCAATGTCATCAATCGGTTTTGCATTTATGGATTGAATTTGACCGGGCTGGGATTCGTAGATGCCCGTGTACCGCCATTCGTCTTCAGAGGTGAAAAATCGGGTGGATAAGAATCCGGTAAAACCTTCCATATGAGTTATGTACGGCGTTTTTGATCGTCCGTCCCCTGGGAGTTCTAGGAGCATGTGAGTGCCAGTGTGACTCTGTGTGGGCGTTCCGATGAACCATGTCTTGTGAGGTTCGGGTGCCCCGTCTAAATAAATGTCGACGCGCTTGCCTGATGAGGCCATCATGCGCAGCACGCCTTCTTTTGCGGATTGTTGGACGGGTTGGCGCACGGTGACGCGCTTGAAGGTTTTGAGCAACAAGTCAGTGGCGTCTTTTCTAGCCAATAGACGGCTATTCAGAGTCCACAATCCCAGCTGGTGTTTACTTCGTTCGAGTAGTGCAACCTTGCCCTGTGCGTCGGCGATTCGAATGGTGGTCACACGGGAGGTGTCGTCAATGGAAAAATGCGTTTCGCGATCGGCATCCAATTGACCAGAATCTGGTTGCAAGGCCATGATGATGCCAATAACACAAAGGGCTGCGATGGCAAGAAGAGTTAAAGGAGAACGTTTCATGTTACTCGCTGTCAATTTTGGGTCCATCGCCTTTTGCGCAGCGCTGCCAGAAGAAGGCCCATGCTGAGGACCAGAACCACAGGAATCCCTACGGCAGACAGCGTCCACTTTGACTGCTTGCCTCGAATTCTTGTGTCATTTAGCGGGCGGAAGGCAATGCTTCTGGAGCGAAGGCTGATTTGAGCGACGTCATCCAAGAGATAGCTGATTGCATTTAGAAGCCACTCTTTGTTGTCGTATATCACGCGTTGGCTGGCACGGTCCCATCCTAGAGGCAAGGGGGCAATTCCGCCCTCTACAGCTCGGGTGTCGTTGCGAATGAAATCGGCGTCGGCCACTACAATCATGCATCCAGATTCTGTGCTTTCTCTGAATGCAAAGTCGGGGTCATCCCGGAGCTGTGCATTAAGTCGGGCCGCATAGAAGCTTTCGAAACGGCCTTCGAGAAGCACGGCGAGTGGATGTCCTTGACTCCGGTTGGTTTCGAAATGTTCCGGTGGGAGATTGACAACGCCGGAAGCCACTCTAACTGGTGCGTTGTAAAGAACAGATTGCGCTGAGCTTTCCAAAAGCACCTGGCTTTTCTTTCCCTCTATTTCGTTTACGGGGTCAATGCTGCTGACAAAGTCGAAATGGACGGGGTCTAGGTTGGCGCAGATGGGATGGGCTTCTGGGCCGGCGAGCACGACAGGAGCGAAATACCAGCTGAACATCTGCATGTTTCGCTGATTGCCCATTGGCCCAGCGTTCAATACAATGGGTGCGCATTGGGCATCGAGTACCAAGTTGCGATTGAGCCTAGCCCCGTGATGGAACAGCAAATCGAAAAGTCCTGTTTCTCTGGTGATGGCCAACGTCTGTTGTGCATTGCGCAGGCTGTCGAGGTCGGTCGCCAATGGGTCGATGAGCCAGAGAAGGTTGCCGCCGTTCATGAGGTATTGATCGAGTAGCAGCTTGTCCTTGTCGCTAAAGGTCGAGTCAGGTCCTGCGACGACAAGCACTTCGTATTTGGGTTGGCGCCATACCCGCCCTTCAATCGATTCGCAAAGTGCGTCGACTGAACCATCCAGTTCGACGTCCACCACGTCTGCCGTTTCCGACAAGGTGTTGGTGAAGTCGGCTGTTTCTGCGGGTAGCCAGCATCCGTGGCCCTGCAAGATGCCCACAACTGGTCTCCGGTCTCGCAAGCCCAGGCGGATGGCTTGACCAAGATTGAACTCAACTTGGTTGATGGCATTTTGGACCATCACCTCGTCCGGGTCCATGTTTTCAGAGCGCAGGAATTGAACCGGATAGTCGACGCCTTTCACAGTGACGATGGCACAGGGCCAGACATTTTGAAATGCAGTGATGCCATTTTCACGTGTGGCAATCCGGGTAAATCGCAGCCCCTGTTCATAGAGGGCGCTTTCGGTTTCTCCGATTGTCTTGTCGTCTCCGGAGGCTGTTACATCGATGAATTGCCACCTCACGTTGTGGTCACTCTTTCTCGCAAAAGTTCTGAGCTTGGAACGGATTTCACCCGCTAGCCGCTGGTATCGGGCAGGAAACTCTCCTTTGAGGTAGCAGCGCACGAGAACCTCGTCTTCAGCTTGTTCGATGGCATCGAGCATCGATTCTGTTGCTTCGGACAGGCTATGTCTTCTGTCTTCGGTGACATCTATTCGCAAAGGCCACTGCGCCAGAATGCCCAAAACTGCAGTTGTGAGGAGCGCAATCCTCCACCCTTTACCTTCAGGCCTTTGAATGTAGTTCAACAGGCTCATGCGCGTCCGGGTTGAATGTTCCGTTGTGCCAGGGCTAGTGCAATCGTGATATACGCTGCAAACCAAGCCGCATCTGACACGACGATGATGCCTGTACCAATGGAGCGGAAATGCGTTTCCATGGCAAACCATTGGACTGCGATATCCGCACTTCCAAACAGTGCATAGGAACCAAGGGCAGACGGCCCGTAGTACACGATCATACAAACGAGGGCAGAAGACAAAAAGGCCACGACTTGGCTATCGGTTCTGGAGGACGTCAGAAGGCCAGTGGCCACGAATGCTGCTCCAAGTAGAATAAGGCCAAAGTATCCCGCAATTACAGAGCCCCCATCTATGTTACCAGGAGGATTGCCGAGTATATGCAGTACGCCGTAGCCAAACAAGGTGGGGAGTAACGCCAGTGCGACCAAGGTTGTGCCAGCGAGGAACTTGGACCAGACAATTCGGTATGCGTTCAACGGATGGGTCAGTAGAAGTTCAAGGGTTCCGTTTTTTCTTTCCTCCGCGATGGACCGCATGGTGATGGCGGGAATAAGAAAGAGAAAAATCCAGGGTGTGAACAGAAAAAATCCGCTCATTTCTGCTACACCGGCATTCAGTAGATTCCATTGCCCTGGAAAGACCCAGTGAAAAAGTCCGCTTACCATAAGGAAGACGGCAAGGACCACCGTTCCAATAATGGACGAGAGAAAAGCACGTAGTTCCTTTTTGTAGAGGGCTTTCATGAATCGACTTCGAAATTATGACCGCCAGAGCAGCCGATGGCTTTCTGCATGAGGTCGGGATGCAAACAGTGCTTTTGTAGCGGGCCAAACAGCACCAAACAGTTCGCTAGTGCGGTAGGCGTCGAGGTCGTTTTGGGTCTCCCAGAGGCTAACTGTTCCCATGCGCTCCGGGTGTTCGGGAGACTGGATGAGGTGCACCCATTGGCAACCGGGTTGTCCGGCAATGGCTTCCCTGTGAATTTCAAAGAGCTGTAGAAATTCCGAAACTGCATCAGGCCGGAAGTGCATTTGAACGGTACGCAGGATCATCGGTCAGAGAAGGTTTCCTGCCGTGGGACCGGGTTCGAACTCGATGCGTATGGTGTCTCCGACGCCAAACCCAAACAGTTGGCTTGCACCTCCTCCGTGACCGTCGGCGCCATGTCGAATGGCGATTTCGAGTAGCCCCATGTGATTGAATAGGGCCAAACGTTCGCCGCTGGGCACACCAGAGTAATGGGTGTGAATCCGGGTCAGGTCCATTCTTGCTGACCTCAGTGGGATTTTGAAAGGTCGGTCCTTTCCCACTTCCTTAAACGTCCGTTGGTCGATGTTGGTGATGAGGTTGCCAAAGCGGTCGACATGCAGGATGGCGCCCTGAACATAGTCCTGCCCAAGAAGCGGCCGCTGCCATTGGCTTTCTACCCATTTTTCGACTTGTCTTCCAATTACGGCAGGCACTCCGCCTTGGACCAAGTGACAGGCTACCTGAACGAATACGTGTCGCTCTGGGAAAGTTTGGATGTCACTTTCCGAATTGATGGTGATGTTGTAGATGGCATCGGGTTCTCTTTCGGCAATCAACGCAAAAATGCCGTCGTCAAGTCCGACGAAGAATTGACCGCCCAATTCCATGACCCTGTGGACATATTGGTCTGTGGTGTTCGAATTGATGGCAATGAGGTGCACTGTTCCCTTTGGAAAGTGGGGAATGGATGCGCGGAGGGCAAATGCGGCTTGATTGGTGTCGTATGGTCTGATGCCGTGTGTGATGTCCACGATGCGGATGCTGGGGTCACGCTGGATGATGGCGCCTTTGATGGCGGCTGCATACAAATTGTCCGTTCCGTAGTCGGAGGTCAATGTGATGATGCGGGGCGTGACGATTTCCTCTGAGTTCATCGAAGTTCAAAAGTCCGCAAGGCTGAGCGGAGTAGCTTTGCATAAGACAGACATTTTCCCCATATCTCCCCACATTGATGAAGTCCATGGGTTCTGAACGCCGCTTTGCCCTGCCAGACGTGCCTCCTCTCGAGTTTTTCGGGGTTGGACACCGAAAGTTTTCGATACTGAGATCTCATTTTCCCAAGTTGAAACTCGTGGGTCGTGGGAATGAGGTCAAGGCCTTGGGCTCCGAAAACGACTTGGATCAGTTTGCGGCGAAGTGGGATTTGATCGTGTGGCATTTGGAACGTTACGGCAAGATTGAAGAGGATGATTTTGAGCGGCTTGTTCGGGAGGATGGCACTGACTTGAAGCGAGCAGCATCTGAGGATGACACGCTGGTGTACGGGCCTGGCGGCCTCAGGGTCACGGCGAGAACCCCGAACCAGCGCAAGCTTGTCGATGCGGTTGGTCAGAACGACATGGTCTTTGCCATTGGCCCTGCTGGATCGGGAAAGACCTATACTGCTGTTGCTCTCGCTGTACAGGCACTTAAGGAGAAGCGAGTTCGTCGAATCATCATGACCCGTCCGGCTGTTGAGGCCGGTGAGAATCTGGGATTTTTACCCGGAGACCTCAAGGAGAAATTGGATCCTTACATGCAGCCTCTGTATGACGCTTTGACCGACATGTTGCCTTACGATCGCGTGGCCGACCATTTGGAGAAGGGCGTGATAGAGATTGCACCACTGGCCTTTATGCGTGGACGAACCCTAGACAAGGCCTTTGTTATTCTCGACGAGGCCCAAAACACCACTGTTGCCCAGATGAAGATGTTTTTGACTCGGATGGGGCGTTCAGCCACCTTCATCGTTACAGGAGATGCGTCTCAGGTGGACCTGCCGCGCAAACAGGAAAGTGGCCTGAGATTTGCGCGCAGGGTACTTCGTGGGGTAGAAGGCTTGGCCTTCGTTGAGTTGACCGGAGACGACGTCGTCCGCCATGCGCTTGTCAAGCGGGTCATTCAGGCGTTTGAACGGGAAGAGTCCCAGGGAAATGGCGGTGGGATGGGGCCGCCTTTGGGTGCGGTTCCTGCCAAGAAATGGCACAGAAATCAAGCGGAGCAGGAGGGCGGAGATACCGATGCAGACTCCGATATTGCACCGTCAGAATCATGAGCACCTCTCTCCTCCCTACTCCGCTATATGATCAGCAGTTGCATTTCGAAGGTGAAACCGAATTCTACCGCGGCAAGGTTCGAGACGTGCACAAAATGGATGATGGACGCCTGTTGATGGTGGCCAGTGATCGCATATCTGCTTTTGATGTGGTCTTGCCCCGTCCCATTCCCTTCAAGGGGCAGGTCCTGAATCAGTTGGCAGCCCATATGTTAGAAGCGGTCAGTGACCTCGTCCCCATTTGGTTGGAGAATACCCCTGATCCCAACGTGGCCGTGGGTAAACGCTGCGATCCCATCCGGTTGGAAATGGTCATTCGTGCCCATTTGACGGGCCATGCTTGGAGAACATACCGGAATGGAGATCGGGTCCTGTGCGGTGTGTCTATGCCGGATGGAATGCGCGAGCACGACGCATTTCCCGAGCCGATTATTACGCCGGCTACCAAGGCGGAAGAAGGGCATGATGAGGACATCAGTGAGGCAGATATCCTTTCCCAAGGGATCGTGTCAGAGGCTCTCTATCGGGAGATGGAGCGCGTCACTCGGGCTCTGTTTTCCCGCGGCCAGCAGTTGGCTTCGGACAGGGGGTTGATTCTCGTCGACACCAAATATGAATTTGGCCTCTACGAAGGTGAGTTGATGTTGATGGATGAGGTGCATACCCCGGACAGCAGCCGATACTTTTATGCCGATGGCTTCATGTCTCGCCAGGAGCAAGGCCTTCCTCAAGCACAATTAAGTAAGGAGTTCGTGAGGGAGTGGCTGATTGATGGGGGTTTTATGGGTCAAGAGGGACAATCCATACCCGAAATGACCGATGCGTTCGTCAATTTGGTGAGCGACAGGTATATCGCTTTATATGAGCAGGTCACAGGGAGGTCGTTTGTCCGTTCGCAAGATCCCGATACGGTAGGTCGAATTCAATCTAACGTTGCATCGTGGCGTCAAGGGCTATGAAGAATGCGCCATGGCGTGAGGATGCTATTGCTGCAGTGCGTGCATTGAAAGCAGGCGGTGTGATTTTGTATCCAACTGACACTGTGTGGGGCTTGGGATGCCGGGCAGACGATTCGGATGCCTTGGATGCCTTGTATAGACTTAAGGGGCGCGATACTGGGATGCCGTCTTTGGTTCTCGTGGATGCGGAAGGGCTGTTGGAAGAGTATGCGCATCCCGTTCCGGATATCGCTTGGGATTTGCTCAGAGAAACTGGATCTGGAACACGGCCAATGACCTTGGTCCTTCCTGGTGGACGGGACGTGGCCCCTGCCCTGCTTGCTGATGACGGAAGCTTGGCATTGCGGGTTGTCAATGATCCGTTTTTGCAGTTCATGATTCGGGGTATAGATGTGCCGCTGGTCAGCACATCAGCCAACCTATCTGGTCAGCCAACACCAGGCCATTTTGATGAGATTCCAAAGGCCATTCGAAATGGTGTAGCGCATGCTTGTGTTACGGGGCGAGGGCGCAAAGGTGGTCAGCCTTCGAGCATGGTTAAGCTGGATGCTGCAGGTCGCATTACGATTCTCAGGTCATGAATTTTTCGGATCAGTTGACACATCCCGTGTTTCGGGCGGTAGGCGAGGAGGCGGATCGCAATGGGCAAAAGGCTTTTGCAATTGGTGGGTTTGTCCGGGACCTTCTTTTGAATCGCCCGTGCAAGGATATTGATATCGTGGTCGAAGGAAGTGGAATTGAACTAGCGCGATCCACGGCTCAAACTTTGGGGGCGGGAAAGGTGTCTGTGTTCAAGAACTTCGGGACAGCCATGTTCAAGACGGGCGATATCGAGATTGAATTTGTCGGTGCGCGCAAGGAGTCCTACCAACGCGGCAGTCGCAAGCCTATTGTTGAGGACGGTACCATTGCTGATGATCAGAATCGGCGTGACTTTAGCATCAATGCAATGGCATTGCGTCTTAATTCGGAAGGATTTGGGGACTTGGTCGACCCTTTCGGAGGCCTTAAGGACTTGGAAGGGAAGATGATTCGCACACCGCTTGATCCAGATGTCACCTACAGCGATGATCCCTTGCGCATGCTTCGCGCGGTGCGGTTTGCTGCTCAATTGGGTTTCCGAATTGAGGAAGAAAGCTTGGCTGCGATAGAGCGAAATGCAGAGCGATTGGACATTATATCGGCAGAACGCATTCATGTTGAGCTTAACAAAATGATGCTCAGCAGTCGGCCCAGCGTGGGGTTCAAGTTGATGATGAGGACCCGATTGCTTCATCAGTTTTTTCCAGAAATGGTGGCCCTAAAAGGGGTTGAAAGGCGCAATGGAATTGGCCATAAAGACAATTTTTACCACACGCTTGAAGTGTTGGACAACGTGGCTGAGGTCAGCAAGAACCTCTGGCTTCGTTGGGCTGCCCTGCTTCACGATATCGCAAAACCGCCAACGAAGCGGTTTCACCCAGACCATGGCTGGACCTTTCACGGTCATGAGGACCGCGGCGCCCGAATGGTCTCCAAGATTTTCAAACGTCTGAAGTTGCCTTTGGACCACCAGATGAAATATGTGCAGAAGCTGGTTTTGCTTCATCTGCGTCCCATTGCCTTAACCAAGGAGGAGGTCACGGATTCAGCTGTTCGTCGGTTACTTTTTGAAGCGGGTGACGACGTCGATGACTTGATGATTTTGGCTAGAGCGGACATTACGTCTAAGAATGAAGCCAAGGTCGAACGCTATCTGCGGAACTATGATTTGGTGGTTCGGAAATTGGTTGAGGTCGAGGAGAAAGACCGTATCCGAAACTTTGAGCCACCGATTAGTGGGGAGGACATCATGTCTCATTTTGGAATCCCACCCTGCCGTCCAATAGGGGCCATCAAAAACCTTATCAAGGATGCGATTTTGGATGGTCACATCGAAAATGACGTCGAAGAAGCCCGGGCATTGATGACGAGAATTGGCCCTCCCATCCTCGACCATTGGAAAGGAGTTCAGGATCGATTGGCTGAAGGCGATTTTAATGAGAAAGCAGCCCGAGACGCATTTGACGATTGGCTAGGTACTTTGGAAGTCAGCCTTTCCAGCCGTCCTTGAGTGTCACCGAGCGGTTCCAAACCGGGTGGCCCGCTTCTGCGGACTGCTCGCCATCGAGTGAGAAGTAACCGAGCCGTGTGAACTGATAGGGGACGCCACCTTCCGCATTTGATAGAGAAGGCTCGAGTTTACAGTTCCATTTGGTTTCGAGGCTGTTGGGGTTCAGGAATTCGATAAAGTCAAGTCCTTCATGTCCGTCTGGTGTAGGGTCAGAAAACAGGCGATCATACAGCCGAACCTCTGCATCAATGGCGGTAGCGGTATTGACCCAATGCAGGGTGCCTTTGGCTTTTATTCCGCTCGTGTCTGATCCACTTCTGCTGTCTGGGAAATATTCTACGTGAACCTCGTTAACTCGCCCATCTGGTCCTGTGATATGGTCAACATATCGCACGATGAAGGCAGATTTGAGTCGAACGGTTTTTCCGGGTGCGAGGCGGAACCACTTCTTGTTGGCTTCTTCTTTGAAGTCTTCCCGTTCCATCCACAGTTCCCTGCTGAAGGGCATTATGCGGCTGCCTGCTGACGGGTCTTCTGGATTGTTTTCTGACGTGAGGTCCTCTGTCTTGCCTTCTGGGTAATTGATGATGACAAGTTTGATTGGGTCAAGTACGGCCATGGCACGGTTGGCCGCTTTGTTCAGGTGGTCGCGCAGTGCCCATTCTAAAAGGCTGAAGTCAATTACATTCTCCCTTTTTGCAATGCCCACTCGTTCACAAAAAGTCCTGATACTCTCAGGTGTGAATCCCCTGCGACGGAGTCCGCTAATGGTCGGCATACGGGGGTCATCCCAGCCATCTACAACGCCATCTTCAACCAAGCGGAGCAGTTTGCGCTTTGACATTACCGTGTGATCTAGGTTGAGCCTTGCGAATTCAATCTGCCTGCTGGGATAGATGTTGAGTTCTTTGATGAACCACTCGTAAAGAGGGCGGTGGACTTCAAATTCTAAAGTGCATAGCGAATGGGTGATGTTCTCGATGGAATCACTCTGGCCATGGGCAAAATCGTACATCGGGTAGATGCACCAATCGTCTCCTGTTCTGTGGTGATGTGCGCGTTTGATGCGATAGATGATTGGATCCCTCATGTGCATGTTGGAATGCGACATGTCAATTCGGGCGCGTAACACACAGTGCCCGTCTGGGTAGAGGCCTGCTCGCATGTCTCGAAACAGTTGGAGGTTCTCTTCTATGGGGCGGTTGCGATGTGGACTGTTGGTTCCAGGCGAAGTCGGTGTTCCTTTTTGCTGGGCCATTTCAGCTGGAACTTGGTGGTCAACGTAGGCCTTTCCTTTTTGAATCAGGGATACAGCAAATTCGAAGAGCGTTTCGAAATAATCACTGGTGTAGAACTCACCTCCGTTCCATGTGTAGCCTAACCAAATAATGTCCCGTTTGATGGCGTCTACATATTCTTGGTTTTCTTTCTCTGGATTGGTGTCGTCAAAGCGTAAGTTGACAAAACCATTGTGTTTTTCCGCTAAGCCAAATGACAAGCAAATGGCTTTCGCGTGTCCGATGTGCAGGTGGCCATTGGGTTCTGGCGGAAATCGAGTGTGGATGCGCTCGTGTTTCCCTGATTTGAGATCGTCGACAATGATCTGTTCGATGAAGTGAAGGGGACTGCCCTCCTCTGCTTTGTTTAAATCTGTTTGTTTCCTCGCGTCGGCCATCTTGCAAATTTATCCTGTCTGTAACGCCTTTGACCCCTTGTTGTGGCACTTCGTGCTGATTGCAGAACCATTTCCGGGGTTACAGGGTTGATTGGGCGTGAAAAAGCACTCCCTTACACCGGTTGCCGAAGTGATTCGCTATCGCCTTCGTCGAGGGGACCGTGTGGTAGGTTGGATGAGGCAGGAGGCAAATGGCTCCTGTTATTATAGTCGTGAAGGGCTTTGGTGGACAGGGAGGCCGATTAAATGGGCACATCGAGATCGATGCTGTGGTTTGCGCGACGTTGATGACCGTTGGCTCCACGAAGGGGACTTGCTTCTGGATATTGACGGTCCGTGGTGGCAAAAAAACCGTCCTTGGCTCGTACTGTGTGACGAAGTCCAAGGATGGATTTTTGTACGAAAGGGCTTCGTCCAAAAACTTCTTTCCATTGAGGGGAAAGAAATTGAGAACAGGCGCTGGCGCTGGGCTGGTGTAGGATGGCGTTAATTGCTTTTATAGCAATTGGATGCGCTTCATCAGTTCATCCTTGTATGTCCGTGAAATCGGAATTTCGTCTTGGTCAATTTTGATCACAAACTGGAAGGTATCAATATGGGTAACGCGATCGATATTGATGACAAAATTTCGACTCACCCGCACAAAATCTTCATGGGGCAGCTTGAGCAATAAGTCTTTCAAGCTTGCTTTGACATTGTACTTTCGCTCGCCGACATGAATCGCACTGTACTTCCCCTCCACCTCTATAAACCGGACATCTTGTAAGTGAATTCTGCGCAACTTGTTGCCCACTTTCGTAAAAAAGTGTTTGGCACGAGTGCGCTTGGAAGCCATCTCTTCTAAAGCGGATGTTACCGCATCCTCCAATCCTTGTGCATCAGGTTCAACTTCGCCTGTAGCCAATGCCATTTCGTAGTCGAGCACCTGAATTTTGTTCTGCGTCTTTAGTTGAGATACAAAATCTTCTATACCCTGCGACTTGGTTGTCACGAGAATCAAGTCTGGCGGTGCAAACAGGCAAAGCCCCGCTGCTTCAGTCGCTTTTGTGGCCGTTCGAATATCGCACCCCAATTCTTCGAGTTGGGATGCAGGGCCTTGGATCGAAGAATTCGTTCCTAGTATTAAAATGCTGGGTTTTCTTACCATGTCTCTTTAACAACACAGGTGATCCTGGTTTGTTTTGTTTTCATGTTTTTTTGGTGTAGAGTGCCTATCTAGGGCTATGACTGTCGTGCTCTGGGCATGATGTACATCGTCTGTGGTTCCTAATTTTGTTACATGTTGTGGAACTGTATCCTAGAAGGTGATGAGGACATTTTGGTTGAGGAGGAAGTCGCCTTGGACGAGGCGGTAGCCGAAGGTTGGCACATTGTTTTATACAATGACGACCACAACACATTTGACCATGTCATCGATTGTCTCATGGCTTATTGTGGTCATGAAGTTTTACAGGCAGAGCAGTGCGCCATCATCGTGCACACGAGGGGAAAGTGCTCCATAAAAAACGGCGATTATGATGAGCTCGAGCCGATATGTACTGCATTGCAAGAGAGAGATTTAACGGTCGAAATTGAGCCGTCTTAGGGTGAATTAGACGGGCTTTGCCTATTTTGAGCTACACCGCCCTTTCTTGTTGCCTTGCGTTTTTCATTGTTCATAGGAACTTGTTGTGTGTTGTGTCTCCCGAGCGATGGGATGGCCCAACAGTGGATAGACGTAAGTCAGGATTACGCTTTGCAGGCCACGACTCAAGCAAGTTGGCTTGGTTGCGGCATGAGCCTTGCTGATTTCAATCTAGATGGTTTAGACGACCTCACCTTTGCAAACAGTGATGGTAGCGTGGTCGCATATGCGCAATTACTGGGTGGGGGATTTGAGGTGGCCCACACCATTTCAGGCACTGAGCAGGCCCAAGGTGTGGTGTGGTTTGATGCAGATGGCGATGACGATCTGGACTTGTTTTTGACACGGCGGTTTGCCCCTATGGAATTGCACATTCGATCTGGTGATGTGCTTGTCAATGAGGCAGATAATCGAGGCTTGCCAGTGGATTCGTTGTTTCAGGGGCGCGGGATTTGTCTTGCCGACTACGATTTGGATGGCGATTTGGATGCATACGTGTGCATGTACCACGATGGGACGGGATCAATGGACCAGAATTTCCTGTTCAAGAATGACGGTTTGGGCTTCTTCGAAGACATCACGCAAATTGCTGGAGTCGGCAATGGATTAAAGCACAGTTTTCAAGGCATTTGGTTCGACTATGATCGCGATGGTGATGAAGACTTGTGGGTCGTGAACGACCGGACTGTTTTCCCCAATGCTCTCTACGAAAATTTGGGTGGGGACACCTTCGTTGATGTCGGACCGACCGTTGGCGCTGCTCAATCAATCGATGGCATGACCGCCACTGTGGGGGATTATGACAATGATGGTGATATGGAGCTCTTTTGCACCAACATTGAAGACAACCCTAACATTGCATTGGATTGGAACGGTTCTGCCTATCAGGAAGTTGGTCCTGAGGTTGGACTCGATGGCGGCCGTTACAGTTGGGGAGGGTGTTTTGTGGATGCAGATGGCGATATGTGGAGCGACTTAATGGTGGCGACCTATCGGTTTCCGGTTTCCATTCCGTACGACAACTATTTCTATTCAAATAGTGAACAGGGAAGCGCGTTTCTGGACATTACCTCATTGGAATTCCCTCATGCACACACCCAGCTATACTGCATCGGTGTTTGCGATATTGACAATGACCTCGCACCTGATGTTGTCGGTTTCGGTAACATGCCCATAGCCCAGATTCTGCGAAATGGCACAGCGGATTTGGAGTCTCCTCCCAATCGGCTTGCCGTTCATCTATGTGGAACGGAGACCAACCGCTGGGCCATTGGTGCAGAAATTGAGGTACATGCGGGCGGTGTGATACAAGAACAATTCGTCAGCAGTGGATCTGATTTCATGACCCAACAGGCCTTCACACGTTACTTCGGTTTGGGTAATTCTACCACGGTGGACTCTGTGGTTGTTCGGTGGCGAGGAGGCAATAGAGAAGTTTGGTATGAATTGGACTCTAATTCAGCGGTTTTTTTGATTGAAGGAAGTTCAACGTCGCAAATTGCCATTGAGGGCACCACTTGTTTTGGTGATACGGCCTGGGCGATTGCGCCATTTGATGCACCTGTGATTCGATGGAATGGCAATGTGGTGGACTCCCCCGCTATTGCATTGACGGAATCGGGAACATACGTGGTGGAATGCGAATGGCTTGGGGGATTGTTCAGCTGGACCGATTCTATTGAATGGGAAGTTTCAGCGCCCCATATGTTGGATGTGGATTGGATAGAACCTCTGTGTCACGGAGATGAAGGAACCTTGAACTGGGTGGCTCAGGAGGGGCTCGTTGTAGAATTTGAAGGGCTGAGTTGGGATGCATATGAGTCGGGTGTTTTGCATCAAGGAGGTCAAGTTTCTTTCGACACGTTTGACCAAGTGACAGGATGCACCGAGTCGCATCCAATGCTGCTTTCTCAACCTTTGGAATTGGGTCTGGTGTTGAATTACGTTCCCGCTCTTTGTCATCATGATTTAGGCCAAGTAGAGGGTGTTGGTTTTGGAGGAGCGCCAGGGTATTTATTCGATTGGGGTGGCGTTGATCCCAACGCCTTGACTGCGGGACAATTTGATTTCACCATGACCGATGCCAACGGCTGTGTGATGGATTCAACGTTGGAGGTTGTCATTCCTGACCCTGTTGTTGTAGAAGTTGACGTGGTCCAGGAAGATGGGGGCAATGACGGAAGTTTGACCTTGAACATTTCTGGGGGAAGTTCACCCTATTCGATTCTGTGGAGTACCGGAGTGCAAGGAGATACTGCCCTTTTTGGCCTGGCACAGGGAGCTTACAGTTGGGTTGTTGAAGACGCCAATGGATGTCTTCTTCTCGGTCTTCAAGAAATTGTCAACCTCGATGTTCTTTCCAATGGAGAGGGGGTGTTGCCCTGGAGCTTGCAGGCAGGTGAAGGTGGTTGGCGATTGGTAGGCACCCCTTCAGAGGGTGATTGTTTGGAGGTCTATTCCCTATCGGGAAAGCGTATTTTGTTCCGCCCGCTCCCGTCTGGTTTCCCTTTTGAATTTGATGGGGCTTCCCTACCGGCACACGGGGTGCTTCGGGTTCTCGGAGTAGATGGAACGCTGCGATTTAGTCGGGTCTACTGAGCGAGAACAGTCCCTGCACCTTTTAGAAAGGCCACTTCTGACTCTGGGTTTTCCGCTTTGAAAACTGAGGAGCCTGCGACCAGAACATCAGCACCTGCGGATACGAGGGCTGAAGCATTTGACCGGCCTACCCCTCCATCTACCTCAATCATAAAAGGGTGTCCGGATGCCTGACGCATGGCATCTAACCGCTTCACCTTGTCAATGGTTGTTGGAATGAATTTTTGTCCACCAAATCCTGGATTGACGCTCATGATGCAGACCAAGTCAAGGTTGTCCAGAACTTCTTCGATTGCATTGAGTGGGGTGTGTGGATTCAGTGCCACCCCGGCCTTCATTCCGGCTTCTCTGATTGCTGACAGAACCCTGTGGAGGTGAACACATGCTTCAACGTGTACGGTCAGAATGGATGCGTTGAGGTCAGAAAATGTCTGAATGTAGCGGCTGGGCTGTTCAATCATTAAGTGAACATCTAGCGGCTTTGTCGCATGGCGTCCAATGGCGGCGATGACAGGCATGCCATAACTGATGTTGGGCACAAAGGTCCCATCCATCACGTCTATGTGGTGCCAGTCTGCTTCGCTTTGCTCCACCATTTTGACATCCCGTGCAAGGTGGGCGAAGTCTGCTGCAAGCAAAGAGGGGGCAATGAGATGGGCCATGGTGCAAATTTGCTTCCGTTCTCTTGAAGGAAGCGAATATTGCAATATGGCTTTATCGACAGTTCGTGAAGCAGGTGTGAACAGCGAAGGTGATTTCCAAGTCATCGGTTTGACTGGTGGAATGGGGGCTGGGAAATCTGTTGTCGCTCGTATCCTCAATGGTTTGGGCCATTTCGTTTATGATGCGGATGCAGCTGCCAAACGCTTGTACAATTCAGATGCCGGCCTGTTGGAGGCTGTTGTTGGGCGATTTGGTCAAGCTGTTTTGGATGGGTCTGGTATGTTGAATCGTGGCCATCTTGCTCAAATGGTGTTTTCCGATGCGAATGCCTTGGCTGCGCTGAATGCCATGGTTCACCCCGTTGTTGCCAGGGATTTTGCACTGTGGAGGAATGGACATCGTCGTGACGGTGTCCCGTTTGTTTTTCGAGAGGCTGCTATTTTGTTTGAGTCCGGATCATATAAGGACTGCGATTTGGTTTGGGGTGTTCAGTCCCCGGTTGCTCTGAGGTTGCATCGCGTGCGAAGCAGAACAGGTTGGTCCGAAGATGAAATTTTTCAGCGGATGTCTCGACAATGGCCAGAGGAAAGGGTGCTTGAACGTTGTGATGCCGTTGTCTTGAACGACGGTAGCGCCCCCCTTGTTCCTCAGGTTTTGGGGCTGCTTTCTGCATTGAATGCTAACCTGCATTCCAGTTGAAGGGACATCGGCTTTTCCTGTTCTTCCGACCAACATCCTTGGGCACGGTAGGTTGCTGTTATTATGCAGCAGGTTTGGTCCGCTGCGCTGAGGCGGTCAAGGTTGAATTTTTTCGTTCGCAAATAAGGCGGTGACAGGTTTTCCTCCTGCAATGAGGGCCCCCCGGAACATCCCAAGGGTGTTCATGGAAAAGACCGGATTGCCCCAATGGTCGATGGCAACAACTCCGCCATCTCCGCCAAGGGCGGCCATTTCTTGATGAATGGTTGCGCTTGCAGCTTCTTCGAGGGAAGTTCCAGCGTGCAGCATCCGCGCATGGATGTCGTGGGCAACGCTGGAGCGAATGAAGAACTCGCCCCACCCAGTGGCAGAAACTGCACAGGTTCGATCATCAGCCCATGTCCCTGCGCCGATGATTGGGCTGTCTCCTATTCGGCCATGTCGCTTGAAGGTCATCCCTCCGGTGGAGGTTCCTGCAGCCAAGTGTCCCTCTGAGTCGAGTGCGACGCAGCCCACCGTTCCAAATTTCTCTTGGGTGGTGTCCCGCTCGAGTGCACGCTCGAAACGGGCTTTTGCTTTTTGGGTGTGAAACCATGCTGGTTCAGCTGTTTCAGCGCCCGTAGAATGAGCGAATTCGCCTGCGCCGTGGCCGCTGAAGAAGACGTGTTGAGATTCTTCCATTACCGACATCGCGACTTGAATTGGGTGCCGGAATCCTTGAAGCCCGGTCACTGCCCCGCAATTACGGTCAGAGCCGCGCATGATGCTCGCATCT
Organism: Crocinitomicaceae bacterium; assembly: GCA_002720375.1. Taxonomy (GTDB): domain Bacteria; phylum Bacteroidota; class Bacteroidia; order Flavobacteriales_D; family Sanyastnellaceae; genus UBA8752. Next base: position 31,677 of record PBIE01000034.1, read on the forward strand.
AATTCGTGCGCACCTGATGCAGTGTAGACGGCGCCCCTTCCCGCGTTGAAGAGGCTATCGTCCTCCATCAGCGCAATTGCCGCGACTACAGCATCTGTTGCATTACCTCCTTTGTCTAGAACGTATCCTCCCGCCTCCAAAGCTTTCGTTAAGGAAAGCCGATAGGCATTCTGTTGCTCGATACTGAGGTTTTCTGTCCCGAAATGACCGGCTCCCCCGTGAATGGCAATGGACCAGCGTGCCTGAACACCATTGGAACTGCGTGTTTGTTGTTCATTTTGGGGGTCGCTGGGATTGGAATTGCAGGCAATTAGAAGGGCACTAAACCCGATAAAGAGACATTGTCGCATGTTGAAATTTACTCATGGTGACTGAGTAGTATTCGCGACCTATTTTGCCCCTATGATGGAGCATTGGCACTTGTGGACGTTGGTTGTGCTTGTTTTGTTGATTGGCGAAGCGTTTGTTCCCGGCTTGGTGCTTGGCTCTCTTGCAATCGGTGCGCTTGCTGGTGGCCTGACCAGTTTAATCACGGAGTGGTGGGAATACCAGTTCGTTGCTGCTTCTGCAGGTGCCTTGTTGTCCTTGGTTTTTCTGCGTCCCATTGCAATGAGGGCTTGGTTCAGTGGGGACTCGGTGGCCACTGGAGTGGATGCACTCCCGGGTCGAAGAGTCCGTGTGACCGAGGCGTTCAACCCGATGTCGGGCCGCGGTCGCGGTCGCGTGGATGGGGATGATTGGCTTCTGGAGTTTTCCAAGGACTGGTCCGGTCATCGCAATGAAGGTGAAGTCGGCTTGAACGATCCAGCCAATATCGCAGTGGGCGACCTCCTCGAGGTGGTCCGTGTTGAGTCCAATGTGCTCATCGTTACCCAACCTACAACCCCTTAATTTTTATGGAAGGTTTTTCTTTTATTTCCGTCACGCTGCTGATTCTGGCCACCGTTGTTGTGATCAGAGGGCTTCGCATTGTCAAGCAGAGTGAAGCCATGGTCATTGAACGGCTTGGTCGCTACCGCACGACCCTCACGGCAGGCATCAACATCATCATTCCATTCATTGACCGGCCCCGTGCCAGTGTCTGGCGTTATGTCAAGGAAGACAGTTTTGGAGAGCGTGTGATTGCTTACCGGATGATGGAGCGCATTGATTTGAGAGAGACGGTTTTTGACTTCCCACGGCAGAGTGTCATTACGCGGGACAATGTGGTGACCGAGATCAACGCTTTGATATACTTCCAAGTGGTGGATGCTGTGAAAAGCGTCTACGAGATCAATAATCTGCCCAATGCAATCGAGAAGCTGACCCAAACAACGCTGCGTAACGTCTTAGGAGAGTTGGATTTGGATGAATGTTTATCAAGCCGCGATACCATTAACACCAAGCTTCGCGCTATTCTGGACGAGGCGACCAACAAGTGGGGCGTCAAGGTGAACCGGGTAGAATTGCAGGACATCAACCCTCCTCAGGATATCAAGGAGGCGATGGAAAAGCAGATGCGGGCTGAGCGCAGCCGCCGTGCGCAAATCATTGAAGCGGAAGGAACCAAGACAGCCGCTATCTTGGAAGCTGAGGGCCGCAAGGGTGCCGACATCAATCAAGCCGAAGGCGAGCGTCAAGCCATGATTCTCGAGGCAGAGGGTCAGGCAGAGGCGCGCTTGAAGGTGGCCATTGCTGAAGCTGAAGCCATCAAGAAGGTTGCCGAAGCTGTATCTCAGACCAAGGCCGACCCAACCCAATACCTGATTGCGATTCGATACGTTGAGGCGCTGGAAAAGATGTTGGATACCTCAAACGACAAGGCTCGGGTGGTCTTCATGCCATATGAGGCCAGCGGTATGCTAGGCAGTGTGGGCAGCATAAAGGAATTATTGAAGGATTGAACGGTGCGGCACTCACTGAGGTATTCGAGTCGCTTCGTGCAGCGCATCGGGCTCAGCCTGTCTCATCGTTGCGCGAGCGCAGGTCGCTTCTTGCTGCCATGCAGCGTGGTCTTCGCGCGCATGAGCAGGCCTTGCTAGATGCTTTGCATCAGGATTTGGGAAAGCCAGAGGCTGAGGCGCGTCTGACTGAGTTTTTTCCCATCAGAAAAGAGATTGCCTTCATTCGTCGTCACCTTGGAGAGTGGATGCGGCCCGATCGGCGCCCCACCCCTTTACAGTTGATTGGAACGGTTTCGGAGGTCGTGAATCAACCTAAGGGGGTTGTCTTGGTCATTGCGCCTTGGAACTTCCCTTTGCTCCTGACGATGAAGCCCGTGATTGCTGCTTTGGCAGCGGGGAATCGGGTGTTGGTAAAGCCTCCTGAGCAAGCGCCAGCCACATCCAGAGTGATGGCGGATTGGATGGCCAAATCCTTACCAACGGACCGTGTACGTATGGTTCTTGGTGGACCAGAAGAGGCAGCGCACTTAACAACCCTGCCCTTCGACCACATCTTTTTTACAGGTGGGACGGTGACGGGCAGAAAAGTGATCCGGTCTGCTGCCGAGAACTTGACGCCGCTAACATTGGAATTGGGGGGCAAGAGTCCTGCAATCGTGGATGGGTCGATGAACCCTGATTTGGTCGCGGGCAGAATCTGTTGGGGCAAAGCTCTGAATTCAGGTCAAGTGTGCATTGCACCTGATTATTTGCTGGTGAGGGACACGGCCATGACGGATACACTGTCGGCTTTGGCACGCACTTGGGACCGTTGGTTTGTTGATGGAGCGGCTGCATCAGATTCCTACGGACGGATTGTCAATGTTCAGGAGTTTGATCGCCTTGTGGAGACCTTGGATGATGCGGTTTCGAAAGGGGCCATCATCAGATATGGCGGAAATCACGACAGAGCCCGCCTTTTCATTGAGCCCACCATTTTGATAGGTGTGAATTCGGGCATGCGCGTGATGCAAGAGGAGGTTTTTGGCCCCTTGCTGCCTGTGATAAGCTGGTCCGATGCCACAGAAGTTGCGGGCATGGTGTCGGAGATAAAAGATCATCCATTGGCGATGTACATATTCTCAAAGCACCGTCGGTCGATTAGAATGTGGCTAGGCGGAATTCGTTCTGGGTCGGTTGGCATTCGAGAAACCGTGGTCCAGATCTCCAATCCTAATCTTCCCTTCGGCGGTGTTCAGGCCAGTGGTTCAGGTCGGTCCAACGGTAGGGCGTCTTTCGATGAGTTTTCCAATCAGCGGAGTTTGCTTAAGAAATGGCTTCCATTCACCTTGGTCCCCCTCTCCTTTCCTCCATTTGGTCTGGTAAAAGAGACCTTGGCCAAGTGGATTTCAAGGAGCCTCTGACCGCGCCCTGACGTATCTTGCGCTGGCATGCTCGTGCAAACGCATTTTCCGAGGAAGTTGGCGCCACAGCGCTACGACCAGTATCTGGCTTCTGGATGGTTTCGGGGGAGTGTTATGCTCTACAAAGTGGACCTGCTGTGCATTGAGTCTGGCATTTTCGGCGTGGTCAATGTCCGGATGAATTTGGACCGCTTTGAGCTGAAGAAGAGCCAGCGGAAAAGAATCGCCCGTTGTGACCGGCGATTTTCCTTCAGCATAGGCAGGGCCAAGCCCGATGCCGAGAAGGAGGCGTTGTACGCTCTGCACAAGAAGCGTTTTAAGGGATTCATTCACCCCACCTTAAACGAATACCTTACCAGCGGATTTCACAGAACGGTATTTGACACGCGCGAGGTTTGCGTGTACGATGGAGACCGTTTGGTTGCCGTTAGCTACTTCGACATGGGAGAGCGGTCTATGGCCAGCCTTATTGGCCTCCAGCATCCAGACTACCGGAAGTTTGGTTTGGGGATTTACACCATGCTTAAGGAGATTGAGTTTGGGTGCTCTGCGGGCTTCAAATGGTACTACCCGGGTTATGTTCTCGACCTCCCTTCTGATTTTGACTACAAGCTTACTCTAGGAGAATTTGAATACTACACCCCAACGAAACGCTGGGGGTCTTTCCGGAATTTTGACCCTTCGGGCACCACAGGGTTTCAGGTGCGGAAGTCGATGCAGGAATTGACATCTGGCCTTGAAGCCTGCGGTATTCCAGCTAAGGAGCGGTATTACCCCTATTTCTCTCTCGGCTTTATGGCGCCTTGGCAACTAGAGTTCTTGACGATGCCCCATTTCTGTGAGTTGGCGGAGGTGGATGGTCGCAGGCTCATCGTGGGTTATGAGCCGCTTCTCAAAGAGTTTAGACTACTCGATGTCGGGCATACGGATCAGTTCAGTCACTTGGTTCGCATGGACCACAGTGTGGGTTTGAGCAACGAGGGACTTCACCTCATGGAGATGTTGCAGGTCCGTCGCGTGGTGATGGCGTCTGAGGACATGGGTGCCCTTCTGGGCCATTTGGTAGCAAAAGGGTGGGGCCGCCCCCCTGGGATGGCTTGATTACGCCGTCCGTTGACGAGATTGCAGCCATGAAATTGGGATCGTGGAATGTGAATGGCGTTCGCGCTGTTGTCAAGAAAGACTTTGGAGGTTGGCTTGCTGAGAGTGGCGTTGATGTGTTGGGTTTGCAAGAGACCAAGGCACAGGATGATCAAGTGAGGGAGGCCCTTTTCGATCTGGGTGAGGATTGGCATTTATATAGTTCAAGTGCTTTCAAAAAAGGCTACAGTGGTACGGCGATTTTATCGCGCACAGAACCTGAGGCTGTGACGCATGGAATCGGCGTCGAGGGTTTTGACGAGGAGGGCCGGGTCACGGCCGCCGATTTCGGTGGTTTTCACTTTGTCACGGTCTACACTCCCAATAGCTCTTCAGGATTAAAGCGCCTCCCTTTTCGGATGGAATGGGACGTTGCCTTTAAGTCCTATCTCCAGCGTCTTGCTGAAGAGAAACCGGTGGTGTGCTGTGGTGATCTCAATGTGGCTCACCGTCCGATTGATCTGGCGCGTCCCGATGCGAACTACAACAAGACACCGGGCTACACACAAGATGAAATCGATGGTCTTACGTCCTTGTTAGATGGAGGTTTTGCGGATGTGTGGCGAATGCAAAATCCCGATCGTGTTCAGTATTCTTGGTGGAGTTACCGCGGAGGAGCCAGAGAAAAGAATGTGGGTTGGCGTTTGGATTATTTCTTGGCATCCGAGTCTGCCCTCCCCCATTGCGGGCCGGTCGAGATTTTGGCTTCTGTACATGGGTCCGATCACTGCCCCGTGGTCATGGATTACACTCGTTGATTGTCTGCGTATGAAGTGATTGTGGTTTTCGATAGCGACGAACCGGAACATGATGCAATGAATGAAAAACCCCGCTCCGTTGCCGGGCGGGGTTCTCACTAATCAGTGAACAAATTCAGCGAAGTACGATACGCGCAGTAGCGATTCTGCTGCCTTGACTCAATTTGAGAATGTGAACGCCTTTGGGTAATCCCGAGAAATCAAGGGTGCCCAAAAGGCTTGGTCCAGCTGCTTCTTTTTGGAACAGTACGCGGCCAGCGGCATCAATTACCTCACAACGGGCCGTACCTGAGGTCACTTCCCATTCTAGTTGGACTTGTCCATCGGATGGGTTTGGGAAGACCGACAGACCACCCTGTAGTGCCGTAAAGTCAGCGATCCCTGATGTTGAGATTGTTACGGTCACAGGAACGCGGTCAGACGCGCAAGAAATCCCTTGGGTACTCACCGTCCAATCGTAGAAAAAGTAATAATAACTGGTGGCGTTGTTCGGGTTATTGACACTGCTGGAGGTGATGCTGGCGAGGTTTCCGATTTCATATGGGAAATTGAGGTCGCTGCCTTGGCCATCCCTCCATAGTTGTGGGTTGTCATCAAAGCTGCGGAGGCCGTGCCCAGTGCCGGCTGGAACCATCAGTCCCAGTTCGACAATGCTCTCTCCATCGGGGACGTTGACAGTGACCTGGTCCAAAACGTTACCTGCCCCATCGATGACTGCAATGGTGCGGTCCTCTTCCCCATCGGCAAACACCTTAACACTTTCGATAATGATGTCTTGATAAGCATCAAAACGCAACCAATAGTTGCTGTTGGTGTGGTATTGGCCATCACTTTGGGCAGAGGATCCACCCAACGCAGTTTCCAGTCCGTGGTTCAAGACGTCCTCTACCCAAAAGGTTGTGGTTTCTTCTAAAACCTCGGTTGCAAAGCTGTTGCCGATGTGCAACGGCATGTCTGCAGTCTCACTGTCGTACCAATGGAGCTCAGTGCCGTTGAACTCGAGTATTGTGCTCTCCGATTCGAAAATGGTGGCGTCTTCTACGATTGGTGCTGCGGGAACTTCGAACACTTCTACTGTGATGGCTTCGGACGCAGTCGGCTCTGCACAGGCGCCATTGACGGCCACGCTGTATGTTCCCGCCTCAGTGATGAGAACGCTTTGGTCCGTGGCTCCTGTGGTCCAAATGTATCCAGGTGCTGAACTGCAGATGAGCGTAACGCTTTCTCCATCGCACAATTTTAAATCACCATCCACAGTGATTGTGGGAATTTCGGGCTCATAAACCTCGATGGAGATGGGGTTTGAAATGCCTGCGCATCCGTTTTCATCGTAAACCATGACGGTATAGTTTCCGGTCTCACCTACTGTGACTCCAATGGCTTGTTCCCCATTGCTCCACTCGTAGCTCGAATACCCTGCTGGTGCATTAAGCGTTGCTGTTTCTCCAGGGCAGATGACATTGGATCCTGTCAAGGTGAGGTCAAATGCACCAATTTGACATGGAGCCTCGATGACATTGTGGTAAGTGTCAATTGCAGGGTCCACAAGTGTTGCGGTAAAGCCGCTTGGGAAATGGACGATGGCACTGTCAATGTGATCTGCTTCGCCAAGGCCGAAGTGCGGGTGCGTCGTGCAGGTGATGCCATAGCTCTCTCCTGATCGCACATCGCGGAGTTGGACTCCCCAAGGGCCGTAGATGGCGACTTGAGCGCCAACAGCGTCAGCGTTGGATTCGATGCCTTGGAGGTCGAAGCAGACCCAGTGGTGGTCGCTGCCATCATTGATGTACAGTTGGTCCGGATTGTTATTGTCTGGACTGACGTATACGCCTCCATGGCTGGCAATCAAGTCCATCTGTCCGTCGCGGCCGAAGTCGCCTGTGGCGAAGCTGAGCATTGCGTCTCCATAGCTAAATGGCCAGCTGAGTTCTTCAAATGTGCCGTCTCCATTGCCTTTGAAGTAAAAGTTGGAGCTGTTGTCGCCAGAGGTGATGAAGTCGATGAAGCCGTCGTTGTCGAAGTCTTCAAACTTGCTCTGGAGGAAGAATCCGCTCACATCCATTCCGCAGCCGGCGGTGATGTCCGTGAAGTGCCCTGTCCCATCGTTTTCCAACAGGAAGATGCTGTTGCTGTGATTGGTTACGGCGAGATCCATATCGCCATCGTTATCGATGTCACCGAAGTCAGCTGTCCAGCTCTGTTCGTAGAGTACGAGTCCACGGTCCATGGCCTCTTCAGTCCATCCCCCTTGTCCATCGTTGACCCAAAGCTGATTCACACGGCGTGGGTCGTAAGGGTCGTTGTTTACCCATTGCCGACACTTCGAGATATACAGGTCGACATCTCCGTCGCTGTCAAAATCGCTGAATACAGTCCCATAGTTTCCACTGTGGTCCGTGTTGGGGTAGTCGCTATAGTCGTAGCTCATCAGTGGCATCAGGTCTTGGTCATTTGTTGGGACTCCTGATTCTGAGCCTTTCCACATGCGGCTCAGGGCGTCATCGTGACACCCAAAAGCGTCTAGGATGCCGTCGTTGTCCAAATCAGCCATGTTGCAGGCTTGCATGAACATGGACCCGTTGTCCAAATCGTCGAGCTCAAAGTTGCCGCCTGGGCCGATGCGCATCAAGTGCACACCATCGTAGCTGCCTCCCGCAAAAATGTCCTTGAAGCCATCATTGTCCATGTCACCAATGCAGGCACCCCACTGGTTTGCGGTGCTGATTTGGCCGTAGTGGACCTTGTTGAAACCGGATGCAGTTTGGTACAAGATGTTGACATCGTCTCCTTGGTCAAAAAGGACAAGGTCGTCCAATCCATCATTGTCGATGTCGATGAAGCCGATTGGTCCGCCGCTATTGAAAGCGTCACCAAGCAAGTCGGTAGACAGGGTAAATGATTGCGAGTGTGCGATACTGTATGTCAGCATCAGTGCCGTGAAGGCGAAAAGGCGGGATTGGTTCATCCTTTGAAGTTTTGCAGGCCGACAAGATACACACTTGCTGAGGCTCATGGCGGACTTGAGAGTAACAACGAACAACCCAGAAGGTTGCCTTGTAGTTTTGGGTCATGGCTAATCACGGTCGCGTCGCATTTGAAACTTTAGGTTGTAAGCTGAACTTTTCTGAGTCCAGTGCCTTATTGCGCGGCTTGTCAGAAGCGGGATATGCCAAGGTGGCCATGGACGACCGTCCCGATGTTGTGGTGGTTAATACGTGCAGTGTAACTGACCATGCCGATGCCAAGTGTCGAAACATTGTTCGTCGGGCGAAGGCTGCAAATCCAGATTCTTTTGTGGCCGTTATTGGATGTTATGCGCAACTCAAGCCAAAAGAAATTGCGCGGATTGAGGGGGTGGACCTTGTTCTGGGCGCTCAGGAGAAATTCAATTTGGCAGGGCACTTGGAGTCTCAGCGAATCCGGAAGTCAGGAGGATGTATTGAGACTGTTGTGGAGCGGGGTGAAATCCGGGAGGTGCGGGCTTTTCATCCTGCCGTAAGCAGCGGAGATCGCACGAGAAGTTTTCTGAAGGTCCAGGATGGGTGCGATTATTTCTGTGCATTCTGTACCATACCATTGGCCCGCGGCCGGTCTAGAAGTGCGGATATTTCCACCACGTTGGTGGAGGCCCGGAAGGCAGCTGAAGCCGGCGCGCGTGAAATGGTGTTGACCGGTGTCAACATCGGGGATTTTGGAAAGGGCCGTGGCCAAACCTTTCTAGAGCTTTGCCGAGCCCTTGAGGAAGACGAAAGGTTGGCGTCCGTAGAGCGTTATAGAATAAGTTCGATTGAGCCGAACCTGCTCGATGGTCCGTTGATTGATTTTGTGGCGGATTCGCAGAAGTTTCAGCCACATTTTCACATTCCGCTTCAGAGTGGAAGCGATGTGGTTTTAAGTGCAATGAGGCGTCGGTATCGAACGGATTTGTACCGAGATCGGTTGGCGCACATCACGGAGCGAATGCCTGAGGCCGGCATTGGCATTGATGTTATCGTTGGCTTTCCGGCAGAAACAGAAGCTGAGTTTTCCCGAACGCGTGAGTTCTTATTGGAATCCCCCGCTTCCTACTTGCATGTGTTTACCTACAGTGAAAGGCCCAATACGACGGCGTTGAGGATACAGGGTAAAGTGCCCATGCCCGAGCGGAAGTTGAGAAACAAGATTCTGACCCAAATCAGTATCAAGAAGCAATGGGCACATGCGGAGCGTTTTGAAGGGGCGGTCCGCCCGGTTCTTCTCGAGTCCGATGTGGATGATGCAGGGCGTCGCTCGGGTTATACTCCTGAATATGTAAGAGTTGCGGTAGATGGTTCTGCCAAATTTGCCCCTGGAACCGTCGTGCAGACTGTGTTGGGAGGATTCAGTGGAGGCCGGGTTCAAGGGACATTGTGCACCGATTAACTTGGCGGCAGATTCACACACCGTGTACCCCAACCTGTATTTTCTTTTTCAAGACCTGTTCGGCGTTGAGATTGCTGCGCTGAAGCTGGTGAATTCATTTGGTCTCATGGTGGCGCTTGCGTTTGTCGCGGCAAGTGGTTTATTGCGCCGTGAGCTCGAGCGAAAGGAGGATGAAGGGTTGTTGAAGCCAACGTCCAAAGAGGTTTGGGTCGGAAAGGCAGAAGGGCCAATGGCCTGGGCCTCCAGCGCGGTGTTGGGATTTCTCCTCGGTTGGAAGGTGTTGTGGTTGCTGCTCAATGCATCAGACTTATTCCGTAAAGCTGGTCCGCCACAACAGCATCTTTTCAGTGGTGATGGGTATCCCCTTCTGGGTCTGTTGGGTGCCGTATTCATGGCGTGGATGCGCTGGCGCGAAGACGTCAAACAGAGGCTGGAGAAGCCAGAGCGGAAAACTGTCGTTGTTCATCCTTGGGAGCGAACTGGAACCATCACTCTCGCTGCTGCGATTGGCGGTGTGGCAGGGGCCAAGTTGTTTCACCTGTTGGAATACCCTGAGGAGTTGGTTGCGTTTTTCCGAGCGCCCTCGCTTCAGAACTTCCTTGGTGGATTGACGATTTATGGCGGTTTGATTGTGGGCGGATTGGCCGTCGCTTGGTGTGCTCGTCGGGCGCAAATCGCTTTTTTGCCTCTCGCAGATGCGGCTGCACCTGGGTTGATTTTGGCCTATGGAATTGGTCGGATGGGGTGTCAAATCAGCGGAGATGGAGACTGGGGCATCCCCAACCCTAATCCCAAGCCGGATTGGCTTTTTTGGGCTCCAGATTGGACTTGGTGCTACGCGTTTCCAAACAACGTAAATGCGGTCTATGGCCCCCGTCCCGCTGGGTATACAGGACGGCTCATCACCGAGCAGGATCCATGGCCCATCTTCGAAGGATTTGGCACCTATTTAGACCCAGGCGTATTTCCTACTTCGTTCTACGAAACCTTGATGGCCACCGCCATTTTCGCTTTTCTCTGGGGGATGCGAAAACGATGGGAGACTCCAGGCCTTCTTTTCGGTGTCTACCTGATGTTCAATGGCTTTGAGCGGTTTTTGATCGAGAAGATTCGCGTCAATGCGGAGATAGATTGGTTTGGGTTCACGTTTACCCAAGCTGAGCTGATTTCAACACTCACATTCATCGGGGGATTGGCGCTGACCCTGCTCGTCTTGCGGCGGAAACAGAGTTGAACAAAAAGCATGGTGAAGCCTCCTTCCTTCCCATTTGATCTGGCAGTGCTGACCCAGGACGCCGTTCAGGTCATTCGCCCTGTCGGGGCTTACTTGGTAGAGCAGCGCGTCGCTGAATCTGATATTGAGGTCAAGGGGTTAAACTCCTTGGTCAGTCATGTAGACAAAACGGCTGAGGCCCGTTTGGTAGACGGTTTGCGGGCCCTGTTGCCTGAAGCTGGTTTTCTCGCTGAGGAGGGCACTGCTGGTGCTGCTCAAAACGTTCGGTTTCGTTGGGTCATAGACCCTCTTGATGGGACGACGAATTTGATTCATGGCTTGCCTGTTTTCTGTGTCTCGGTTGCTTTGGTGGATGGATACGAGCCTGTGCTGGCCATTGTGTATGATCCCAATCGGGATGAGTGTTTCACGGCTTGGAAGCATGGTGGAGCCCATTTGAATGGGCGTCCTATTGGGTGTGCATCTCGGACTCAACTTTCGGACGCATTAATCGCGACGGGGTTCCCCCACTGGGACTTTGACCGGATGTCGGATTACCTCAATGCCTTGACTGCTTTTGCGCAGGGTTCTCGGGGCATTCGTCGCATGGGTTCTGCAGCCATTGATCTCGCGTATGTTGCCTGCGGGCGATTTGACCTCTTTTTCGAGTATAGTCTGCAGCCTTGGGATATTGCAGCAGGCCTCCTGCTCGTGCAAGAAGCGGGAGGCATCACGTGTGATTTCTCTGGCGGACAGGATGCCAATACTTTGCTTTCTGGCAACGAAACGTTTGCCTCTGCTCCAGGGGTCAAGGATGAAGGCCTAAGTGTCATCGTCAACGCTTTTGGTTAAACGCATGGCCACCCAGCGCGTTCCTCTGAAGAACGTGCAAGACGGCTCCTCCTCGACACCCCCTGATTTCGCTGCTTGGATGCGGGCGCATGAGCGCATGGCCTTTCGCAGAGGCTGCGCATGTAGGTGGTGATGGCTTTCAGCGTTGACTTATGACGCTGGGCGGAAGTTCAGACAGATGCCATTCACGCAGTGGCGGGTTCCGGTTTTGGTTGGTCCGTCTGGGAACACGTGTCCCAGATGAGAGTCGCATTCTGCGCAGCGGATTTCTACCCGATTCATGCCGTGGGATGTGTCCTGAATACGGGTGACCCTCTTTTCTTCGATTTCTTGATCGAAACTTGGCCATCCGCAACCTGATTCGAATTTGGCGGTGTGTGCAAACAGGGCAGTATCGCAGACCTTGCAATGGTAGTTTCCTTTGCGCGTTTCGCCGTTGAGGTGACTTGAGAACGGACGTTCCGTCCCGTTCCTGCGCAACACGTGGAAAGCTTCGGGACTCAGTCGGCCGACGAGGTCGGTGTCGTCGTAATCAGACATGTTTAGTTCTGAGGTTGGCCTCCACCATGCTGGCTACCTTGATGACCACCCCCGTTGCTGCGTCGCTTGCCATTCCGGTTGTTTCGGCGCTTTTTCTTACCGCCCTCTCCATTGCCGCCTTGACCACTTTGGTTTTGGCCTTGTGGCCGGTTTCCACCGCCGCCGTGGCCTCGTCGACGGTCTCCGCTACGTCCACGGCTTCGACCACCGCCGCTTCTGTCGCGACGGTCACCACCACGACCGCGCCCACCGCCGCCACCGCGTCCGCCACGTCCGCCTCGGTCAGAGGGTGCATTGGGATCATAAACGGGGCCTTCACCAAGTTCCTGAGGCAAGGGCTCCTTTCGGACCTCCATGTCGATTAGCTTCTCGATTTTGGAGAAATTCCGCATTTCTCCCGGGGTAATCAAGGTGATGCCAATGCCGCCTTTTCCCGCTCGGGCTGTTCGGCCGATGCGGTGCACGTAGTCTTCTTCGTTTGGGGGAACATCGTAATTGATGACCATCTCGATGTTGTCGATATCGATGCCGCGACTGACGACGTCTGTAGCAACGAGCACATGAATCTTGCGGTTTCTGAAGCGGCGCATCACATCTTCACGGTCCTTTTGATCGAGATCGGAACTGATGGAACCAACGTTCAAGCCCGCTTTGGAGAGGGAGCGGGCGATGATGCTGATGGAACGCTTTCGACTGGAAAAGACAATCACGGATTCCAGTCCGCGGTCCTTGAGCAAGCTGACAAGGAGCTTTGGTTTTTGGTCGTCGTGCACTGGATAAGCAGCTTGCATGACCTTCTCCGCTGGACGGGACAAGGCAATTTGCACCGTCACAGGGTCGTTGAGCATGGACTTTGCCAACTTTCCGATGCGGTCCGGCATGGTGGCGCTGAAGAGGAGCGTTTGTCGATTGGGGTTGCAGTGTTCTGCTATGCGATTAATGTCCCCGAGAAAGCCCATGTCCAGCATGCGGTCTGCTTCGTCGAGTATAAGGACATCTAACTTGCTCAAATCGACATAGCCGAGGTTCATGTGGCTGAGCATCCGACCGGGGGTCACGATCGCTATGTCGACGCCTGTGGTCAGGGCGTTTTTCTCTCGATCAAAATCGCTGCCAGTTCCACCGCCATAGATGGCTGCGCTGGATGTGCCAGAGAAATAACCGAATCCTTCACAGGCCTGGTCGATTTGTAACGCGAGTTCTCTGGTTGGGGTAATGATCAAACATTTAATGTGATTGCCTCCGCCTGCTTCATGGATGTTGTGCATTGTGGGCAGTAGGAATGCGGCAGTCTTCCCGGTTCCGGTCTGTGCGATGCCAATCAGGTCTCGCTTTTCGGTGATTGGCGGGATGGCCATAGCCTGAATGGGCGTTGCCACTTCAAAGCCCATGGCGTCCAGTCCATCTTGGACGGCGTCACAGAGGGGCAGTTCCCTAAATGGAAGTTTCTTGGGTTCTTCAGGGGGCGTTTCTGCCTCTTGAGATTCAATTTGGGCGTCCCTGTTCGGCGCTTCCTGCGCCTTGGCTTCTGTTTGGCCCACATTGGGCTGGGACGCATCTGGGGTAGCCGACTGTTGATCGGCCTCGTGCGTATCAATCATAAAATGGGGTCCGCTCTTTTGCAGACCTTATAAAGGTCGGTTAATTCGAGCCGTCCCCGACATGTCAACGCAACTTTGTGGTCAAACGCAACCTCAGGCCGTCAGAACGGTTACTTTGCAGTATTCCCTCCATGAACTGCAGATTTTCCGTTCTGAAGTGCTTTTTTTGGCTTTTCCTGATGATGATCGGGCTGAATGCTGGTGCCACGCACATCGTGGGTGGAGAGATTAGCTACGAGGACTTGGGTGATGGGATTTATCGTGTTAGACTCATTGTTTATCGGGATTGTGGACCGACCAACCAGAACGGAACTGGCTTTGACGATGCAGCTTCTGTGGGCATCTTCAATTCGGCAGGCCAATTGGTCAACAGCATCAGTATTCCCCTTTCTTTCCAAAATGTCGATGAGGTTCCCGTTTCGTTAGAAAATCCCTGTGGAACCCCGCCGCCATCTGTTTGCGTGGAGTCTGCCATTTATGAGCAGGTGGTCAACATTGGTCAGTCTCCCAATGGATTTTCATTGAGCTATCAACGTTGTTGTCGCAATCCTTCGATCATCAATCTCAACAATCCCGAGGACGCCGGTGCGACGTTCACCACGGAAATCCCGGGGACGAATCAGACGCTTGAGCCGAACAGCAGTCCGGTGTTTAATAGCCTTCCTCCTGTGGCCTTGTGCGCTGGATTTGATTTCTTTTTCGACCACAGTGCTACGGACCTCGACGGCGATAGCCTTGCATATGCCTTTTGCTCGCCGATGTTTGGCGGCACCCCCAATCAGCCGGCCCCCAACCCGCCTGTTGGACCACCTTACGTGGATGTGAATTGGGCCCCTGGATATTCGGCTACGTACCCCATTGACTCCAGCCCGGCTTTGGGAATTGATCCGGTGACGGGCTTCATTACAGGTCAACCGACTACGGCGGGTCAATATGTAATCGGCATATGCGTGGAAGAATGGCGTGATGGAGTCTTGCTCGGCACATCGAATCGGGACTTTCAATTCAATGTCACTGTATGTGATCCAAATATCACCTCTCAAGTGGCAATTCAGGATGGGACGCAGTTGTGTATCGGAGAGACCATCGAGTTTCAACAGTTCTCTATCAATGCTACTTTTTTTCACTGGGATTTTGGTGTGCCTGGAACTGATTCAGACACGTCTAACGTTCCCTATCCGAGCTTTACATTTCCTGAACCTGGAACATACACTGTGCAGTTGATTGCCAATCCAGGTTGGCCTTGTGCGGACACGAGCTCGTCAGTTTACGATGTCTACGCTCCTGTAGAGCCTGAATTGGAGGTCACGGGATTTGACTGTTCCTCAGGAACGCCAGTTTTAGATTTTGGTACTGTTGACATGTATCCAAATGCGGATTTCAATTGGAATTTTGGTTCCTCTGCTTCGAGCAGTGCCAGTACCCTTTCTGCCCCTGATGGAATCGGATTCTCACAAATTGGCGATGTAGCAGCTGAGCTGACCGTTGTTCAGAATGGTTGTGTGGGCAGTGGGGTTCTCGACTGGACTCCTCCACCCCCACCCACAGCAGCCATAGCGCCTCAAGAGGACTTCTGCACGGGTTTTGCCTTGACGTTTGATAACAACAGCACAGGTGGGTCCAGTTATGTTTGGGATTTTGGTGAGCCGGGGGCGGACGATGTCAGTAATGACGCCTTTCCCACGTGGGTTTATGGCGGACCGGGCACTTACGTTGTGGAGTTGGTGGCGCTGGCCGACTTTCAGTGTCCTGATACCGCAACTGAGGTTTTTGAAGTGTCATGGCTGCTTGAGCCATTTTTTGAGACGCCTGCACCTGAGTGCTTTCAGGAGCACAGTTTCAGCTTTGAAGCTTTGGGCATCACCGACCCCAATGCGACCTTCGAATGGAACTTCACTCCGGGGACAGCGGTAATAGAGTCAGGTGCGGTCTTGCAGGGATTGACCTTCCCAGAACCCGGTGTTTTCACAGTTGAAGTGGTCGTAACATCGGATGGCTGTGAGCGAGATTTTGAATCCGAGGTGGAGGTCC
Source organism: Crocinitomicaceae bacterium (assembly GCA_002720375.1). Taxonomy (GTDB): domain Bacteria; phylum Bacteroidota; class Bacteroidia; order Flavobacteriales_D; family Sanyastnellaceae; genus UBA8752. The sequence continues at coordinate 47,499 of PBIE01000034.1, forward strand.
TTTTTGACCCTACCATAGGGTTTGATGGCGGACCAATATCAGGATGTCCCCCTCTTCCAGTCAGCTTTGAGAATTTCTCTGTGACCGAAACAGCTGCCGGTTACACATGGTATTTTGGGGACGGGACCACCTCCTCTTCCCCAAGTCCAGCCCATGTCTATGAAGTTCCCGGATTATATACAGTCACCTTGGAGATGAGCACCAGTGGTTTCTGTGTTCAGGACTTGGCGGAAACGAAA
>PBIE01000035.1 GCA_002720375.1 Crocinitomicaceae bacterium
CATCCTGTCGACGCTCGTGTCCAATGGGGTCAACGTCGATTTACCGCAGAGCAAGGGCACCAGCAGCGCCAGCTCGCGTCTCACGGTTTCCATAAAGCCCGATGGCACGTACTATTTAAATGGCACAGCCATCGCTCGAGCAGATATCGAGCCAGCCCTTAAGGTCAAGTTTGCGGACCAGAGCAATCCAGTGTTGTATTTGCAGGTGGATAAAGAGGTGCCGACCGGACAAACTGTTGAGGTCATCGGCCTTGCCAAGGCCAATGACTGGAAGGTGATGCTCGGCGCCCAGCCGGCGCGTTGACCCTTTCGATGCTCCACTGAACAAAACGATGTCTGGATTCGATTGGAACCGCCACCACGCTGAACAAGAGCAAAAGGAACGCCGCAAGGCGGCCGTGCTCTCGACAGTAACGTACGTCGGCATCTTGGCGGCTTGCTTGTTTTTTGTGGCGTTTAAGGAAGTCACACCTCCACCCGGCCAGCAGTTTGTGGCTGTAGGTATGGCCGACTTCGGCAATACCGAGGAAGCTGGGGGTGAGCGCGAGACGGAGGTGCCTTCCGAGTTGGTTGAGGAGGTGATAGAACAGGAGGTCAGTGAGTCTATTGCAGATGATATGGCACCGGTGGAGGCGGTCGAGACTCAGGAGACAAGTGAGGTGGATATGCCGACGCAAGAGCAGGTCGTGGAGACCCCTTCCGAAGTGGAGAATCCCGAACCTGAGCCAGAGATATCCCAGGATCTTTCCAATGCCCTCAGTCAGATGTTGACCAACAGTGGTGGGGGGGGTTCAGAAGGTCAGAGGCAAGGCGTGGGCAATGTCGGTGCAGATGATGGCAAGATTGAGGGCGCTGGGGTCGTGTCCGGTTTGGCCACAGGTGAGTTGCTCGATGGGGGCAAGATGATTGGAGACCCTACACTGGAGCGCAAACCCACAGAGGAGGGTATCGTTCGGATGAAGGTGTATGTGGACAAGACGGGCAGGGTCACAGATGCCAAATTCGATCCGGAGAACAGCACGACATCCAACAATCGATTGGTTCAATTGGCGAAGGAGGCCGCGTTGACTGCGATGTTTGAGAGCCACCCCATCAAGCCGACGCGGATTGGGTGGATCCAATTCAATTTCAAGCTTGAATGACCTGTTTACCTGCCGTCCAAATCCCTTGGATTCAAATCAGCGAGGTGGACTGAATTGAGCCCATGGACTATCCAGATGTCCTTGACTGGCTCTATGCTCAGTTGCCCATGTTTCAGCGGTCTGGTCCGGTCCGTTACAGGATGGATTTGTCCAAGACCCATGACTTGTGCGAAGCCCTGGGGCATCCCGAGCACAATCTACAGGTCGTGCACATCGCGGGCACAAATGGAAAGGGTTCAGTTAGCCACGCTGTTGCTGCCGCCCTGCAGATGCGGGGAATGAAGGTGGGGTTATACACGTCTCCTCATCTGACTGATCCGAGGGAGCGCATTCGAATCGATGGTCAGTGGATTGAGAAGGCTGAGTTCGTGGCTTTTGTGGTGAATCACATGTCCCTGTGGGAGCAGATGCGACCCAGTTTTTTTGAGTTGATGTTTGGCATGGCACTGAACGCATTTCGTTCCCACCGGGTGGATATTGTGGTGTTGGAGACCGGGATGGGGGGACGCCTTGATTCGACGAACATTTTTCCCACTCCTGTGGTCACGGCCATTACATCCATAGGTTTAGATCATCAGCAATTCTTGGGCGACGATGTGCGGTCGATATCCCGAGAAAAGGCGGGCATTCTCAAGGAAGGCGTTCCTTGTGTCCTCGGGGTTTTACCGCCTGAAGCGCGATCAGTGGTCTTGGAGCAGTCGATGAAATTGGGGGTGGAGGTCTACGATGGAATTCCAGCCTCTTACCACATTGAGGGTCCGCAATGGCTGTTGAGAAACCAGGCCGTTGCTCGGCGAATTTTGAGTTTGATTCCCGGGCCTGGCTCAACCGATGAAGATGTGCTGCTGGCTGGTCCGACAGCATGGGGCCTTCGCGGTCGGTGGCAATTTTGGGATGACCATTGTCTTTTGGATTGCGCGCACAATGTCGAGGGGTTAACGTCCACAGGAATAGCGGTTTCTACTTTGGGTAGGCCAATTCGGCTTGTTTACGCTGCTGTGGCTGACAAGGACGTAAGTGAGGCTTTGTCATGCCTTCCAAAAACGGTGGCGAATCACTGGTGTCAAGCGGATGTTCCGCGGGCGATGCCCGTAGACACATTGGCACGCCTTGCATCGGCTTCTGGACGCAAGGGTGAGGGTCATGAAACGGTAGCCCAAGCTGTATACTCTGCGCGGGCTCAGCGCAAAGACAACGAATTGGTATTGATTTTAGGCAGCGTGTTCACTGTGGGTGAAGCGTTGACCTTTCTAGAGTTTGAAAGGTCAAAGACAGGTGCAGCCAAATACCCCAAGTAAGATTAACAGGTCTGTTGTTCCGACCAAATCATCCACGTCCAAATCGGCTGGGTGAGGTCCGATGTGGCCGAAGTTGGCCAGCATGAACAAAACGTCTTCTACAGTCTGACTGCCGTCTGCATCTATATCGCCCAAGCATCCTCCGTATGGGCCGATTCCGCATGTATTGTTGATGCTGCCATCGAAGTGGCTGTTTGCCAAATCGCAGGCTTGTGTTCCGCAGACAATTCCCATTATCCGGCCTCGAATGTCATCTGTGACTGGGTGGATTCCTCCCCAGATTCGCGACAGGCTGCACTGGTCAGAAGCATCGTAATAGGTGGCCCATTGAAGCGTGACATCCATCGAAGGACCGATTTCGAAAACCAAGAAGTCGTTTTGGGGACAATGGAATTCACCCATGCCACCTGGAAAGTACGGGTCTCCTGTGATACAGGTTAAAACCTCGGCAGCTGATCGGCTGAATGTGGAATGCCCAGACACATAACCTGCAAATGGTGGTGTGACGAAGCTGGGCCTTTGGTATGGCCACCAATTCTCGGCTAAAATCCAATCGACACCGGCGATATTACCGGCCACATTTATAGGGATATCCAGTCCGTTTTCGGCTTCATATGTGTTAATGTAATCGGGTCCTTGCCAAGTAAAGAGTTTGATTTTTCCGATGTTCTCTCCTCCATCACCAGCCAGTGGGTCGGTGTCGTCCACCAGTTCGATGAATCCGGGGTACAAGGGAATTCCATTGGGACTGTAGCTGGGAAGTGAGGGGCTTGTGGATTGCCCTTGATCAGCCATATAGCGGATGGCTGAAATTGGGCGTGTGTAGTCGTAAAAGCCCTTGACGCTCCATGCGGCAATGGCAGCATCGTGAACGGCCCCACCCAGTGTGACATAGGCCTTTATTTCATATTCGAGTGGGTCGAGTTCATCTCCTTCTCCCATCCAATCTCGGGTGAATGAAGGGTGGGACATGACCTCATTAAGTATACTGAACCAGTGGCCTGGTGGGGTCTCGCTGTCCGGTCCGTCCGCCCAGAATTCTGCGAGAATTCGCGCGTAGTCCCCGAGAGGCACCAGTTGCTCTTCATACGGGAGATTCGTGAAGGGGTTGATGTCGTGGCCAATTCCAGAATCTCCTCCTTCGAAGTAGTTGTAGAAATTCCCGTAGTCAGAAAAACTATCAGGAAACGATTGAACATTTCCGATGCTGGCCGGGCTGGCGTCAATCATCACACCATTGAAAGGATCGTGTTGGGACTGCCAGATGCTCACCATAGCAAAGTGGTGCTTGAACATGCTATCCTCCTCAAAAGATATGTCCCCTCCCGTGTAAATCGGCGGACCGGGATCGAGATAGGTCGGCCACAGTTCGCCATCCCTCTCGTTCATGGTCAGTTGATCATTTTGGAGGGCGAAAGGCTGCACCCACCCCCATTCTGGACTCTGGAATGGAGGGGCGCTCTCAAGCACTTGACCCGATTGGTCTATAAAGCCATTGATGGCCAGGGGCTGCCAACGGTTTGGGTCGGATAAGGTGGGGTTGCCAGGGTCATCCACCACGAGTTGATCATTGTGGGGCTCGTAGTAGGTGTTGGTGTAATTGAACGCTTCGTTGGCTCCGTCTTGCATTCCATATGCAATGACCTGCTCAGCGATGTAGTTCCCCAGCGCTGCCGGTGATCCAAATGCATAATTGGTGGATGTCAGCGATGGATCGTAACCGAGTGTCGTGAGAAGTGAGTCGAATCGAGCTTGCGCGGTGACGACTCCTGGAGAGTTCGCATATCGATGACTCAGAACCCGGTAAGCCGCGTAGGATATCGCTTCCCTTCTCGCAATAGGAATGTCGAGAAAAGGGAGGATATTATCTGGAATACCATCGAATTCTGCCGTGTAACCTCCTAGAGTGTGGCCGAGTAAAATGGGCTCTGCCAAGTCGTCATAAGCGGCCCATGCATCGTACATCGCAAGAGAGACGTGGTAGAGGTTGCGAGCGTGAATTGGGGGACGGGCAAAGTCGACCCGAATTCCTTTTAGCTGCACTTCAATCCATTCATAGGCCACGTCGTGCTCAGCTTCTTGAGCAAATCCTATCGATGTGATTCCAAAAAGGCATCCGGAAACAAAAAGGAGTTGTGTCAGTATTGGACGAAATAGCATTAAAATTCGATGAATTGGACAAAAAAGAAAACGGGAGACCTCAAGATACGAAGGCCTAAGGATTGCCACAGGGGTTTTTTCCACGCACTTGATTCATACGATTGCCAGGAGAAAAAAGTGGGCGGTGAGGGACTCGAACCCCCGGCCCTCTCGGTGTAAACGAGATGCTCTGAACCAACTGAGCTAACCGCCCTGACGGGTGCAAAAGTAGGGAAGAGCGAAATTGCGCGCTGTGGAACGGACAAGGACCTGGTATCATTGGGCGAAGTGGTGGGTGCAGTGGAGCCGGATGACCGTGCTGGACCCGTCCGGCGTCATGGGTGGCCCTACGGCCGCGCGCGTTGCATCTGTTTTAGACTGGAACTTCGTTCGTGCTTCATTGCCGCGAGGTGAACGGGACAAATGGATTGACATTCTCGATTTTGGAGCGTCATCTAAAGTCGGCGAAGGCAGGGTTTTCACCTCCGTTGGTAAATTAGAGAGAACAGCATCTGCAGACCGTAGAAAGGCCATTTGGCTTGCCGCTTTTTCGGCTTCTTTAACGGCCAGTCGAAGGGATGGAGTGGATATTCTGGAATTGGGAGCCTGCCTGGGTTCGGGCGCAGTCAGCCTCATCCTCGGGGCACAGAAGCAGTGTCGATACGTTGGTCTCGAAGGGAGTCCGGAATTGGCAAGGATGGCCAAAGATCGAATTCGGCGCGCAGCCCCGGGTGTTCCCATCGACATGCGTGTGGGGCCTTTCCGCGACACGTTGCCTGAAATTGTGGCCGATGATGTCCGGTTTGACTTGGTTTTTCTCGATGGCCATCACAAAGGCCGAATTCTGCTCGAACAATGGGGCCAAATTCGGCCCCGACTCAATAAGGGAGCTTGGGTCGTGGTTGATGATATCCGTTGGTCTGGTGACATGCATGCCGCATGGAATAAGCTGGTTGGAGAGGAGGGCGTTTTGGCTTTCGATTTGTTCCGCATCGGGGCGCTGTATTGTGGTGAGTCCACCAACCCTGCAGAAGGTAAGTCGAGACGCGTTCCGCTCTCGTTGATTGCATAAGGTTCTGGATAGCATTCCCCATGTGGCGGTGCGGAATACCTTCGCGCCGCGATGATCAAAAAGACTGCACTCATCATTCTAGACGGTTGGGGATTGGGAGGCCAGGACGGTAACAATGCCGTCCACTTGGCCTCAACCCCTTGTTTCGACCAGATTATGGCGGAGCACCCCAATGCCAAATTGATCACCCATGGCGAGTACGTTGGTTTGCCTGAAGGCCAGATGGGCAATAGTGAAGTTGGGCACCTCAATATCGGTGCAGGTCGTATTGTTTACCAGGACCTGCTCCGAATTGATAGGGCGGTGGCCGATGGCTCGATCGCCACGGAGCCTAAGCTGCAGGAGGCCCTTGCGCTGGCGAAGCTGGAGGGAAGGCGCCTGCATTTCATGGGGCTTGTGAGTCGAGGAGGGGTTCACAGCCAACAAGATCACCTGCACGCCCTCTTGAGGATTGCTGCGGATGCCGGTGTCCCCGATGTGGTCGTTCACGCATTTACGGACGGCAGAGACACGGCGCCGAGATTGGGTAAGGGTTATTTGGAAGAACTGCAGTCGGTGTGTGAGGAGACTGGGGCGGAATTGGCCACGGTCTGCGGACGTTATTGGGCCATGGATCGAGACCGGCGGTGGGATCGAATTTCAAAGGTGTATGACCTTTTGGTGCATGGGAAGGGAGCCCAGTTTCAGGATGCACACGCCGCAATTTCTTCAGCCTATGCCGCTGATGTCACGGATGAGTTTGTTGAGCCTGCAGTACTTGAGGGTGTAGATGGCCGGATGCGTTCTGGGGACGTGGTCTTTTGCTTCAATTTCAGGACTGACCGGTGTCGTCAAATCACCAGTGCATTGACACAAAAGGATTTTCTCGATCACGGGATGCAGACCTTGGATTTGAACTATCTGACCATGACCAATTACGACGACCGGTTTACCGGCGTAGAGGTATTGTACGACAAGCCAAACCTGCCGATGACTTTGGGGGAGGTGGTCAGCACAGCCGGTTGCACCCAGTTGCGGCTTGCCGAGACTGAGAAGTATCCGCATGTAACGTTCTTCTTCAGTGGAGGACGCGAAGCCGAATTTGAAGGGGAGTCTCGCGCTGTTGTTCCGTCTCCGAAAGTGGCAACCTATGACCTAAAGCCAACCATGAGTGCTTCTGGGGTTGCCGATGCAGCCATCGAAGCCATGGGCTCTCCGGCTCCACCCGATTTCATTTGTCTCAATTTTGCCAATCCCGATATGGTGGGGCACACCGGGGTTTTCGATGCAGTTGTGGCTGCGTGTGAGGAGACAGACTGCCAAATGAAGCGCGTTCTGGATGCCGGCCGAACATCGGGGTATGCTTTTTTGATCATTGCTGACCACGGAAACGCAGAACTCGCGAGGAACCCAGATGGCACGCCACACACTGCCCACACGACGAATCTGGTCCCTGTGGTGGTGGTGGCGGAAGGTGTTGATGCCATTCGCGACGGGATTCTGGCCGATGTTGCGCCCACCCTGCTTGCACTCATGGGCCTTGAAACTCCAGGAGAGATGACTGGAAAAAGCCTGCTCTGAGATTGTACAGGGCGCCTGGGACTCTGTTCAATCTCAGTTACTGCCGCACCCGCAGGATTTGAACCGAACCAGTGAATCGCTGCCCATCACTGCGGTCGAACTGGTAGTAATAGGTTCCATCTGGACACCCTTCTCCATCCCATTGACCGGTATAGTCGGTGCTGGAATACACCTCGTTTCCCCACCTGTTGGTGATCCGGAGGTCGCTTCCGGCATAGCACTCAAGACAAGCGATGTAGAATTCGTCGTTCTTGGTGTCTCCGTTGGGTGTAAAGACATTGGGGATAACCATGTCGCAGATGTCCACGTCCACATCGGCTTGGTCGCTGAGTCCGCATTCATCGGTCACCACAACCACCGTGACGGTCAGAACATCATCTACATACATGCTGCCCGTTTCATTGGTGAAGACCACATTTGAATCCGAAGCTGCATTCAATGGCACGCCGTCAAGACCAGCGAAGGTGTAGCTCTGTGTCCCCCCTTCAATGCCCAGCACGGCAGATTCTCCGGGACACAGACTGATGTCGTACGCCACGACTGGATCATAAGCAGGCACCAGAACCGTCCACATCGCCTCGTCAGTTTGACCACACGCATCTTCAGCGGCTACCGTGAAGGTTTCGTTGGTGCTCGGACTCACATTGGCCGTGCCACCGGTTGAGTTGTCTACATTTTCTTCCCAAGACCAGGTGACTGTTCCCGTTCCAGAAAGAACCTCCGTGCCCAATTGAACTGGATCTCCCGGGCAATATGGGTCGTTGAGTTGGACGATTTGCACCTCAAGTTCCGCTGGGGGAACCATGTCTATGGGCGTCACCAGAGAATCGCCGCAAACATCGGTGACTGTCAGGGTGATGGTTGTGGGTTCAGGATCATCGTATTCGATTGTTGTGGTGGTGTCACCTGTGCTCCAAGCATATGAAAAAGGCGCGTAGCCCTGCGTCACAAGGGCAGACACCTGAACGGGAGGACAGAGTGCAACTTCATCGGGTACCTGAACCACAATTGGGTCAGGGTCCTGGATGATCAAGGTGGCCGAGGCGAGTGTGGTGTCGCCGCAGAGGTTGACATAGAGGTATTCCAAGGTGACGGTTTCGGGTCCCTCTGCAATGTTATCATCGATGACCAGCAATGGAATCAGCTGCTCACTTGTCCCAGCTTGCATGATGACGGTGGTGTCTATGGCCACAAAGTCTTCTCCTGATTGTGCGGTGCCGAATACGGACAACTCTAGTGTATCTGTGAATTCTGAAAGTGGTCTAATGACAGTGAAACCAGCTTCATTGCAGCCTTCGACAACCACGGAATCTCCAAGAAATACAGGTGCACCTCCGATGCTTGCAGAAGCTTGAATGTTGGCGCTATTGGACGAGAAGCTACCGCCTTCTAGAAAGACTGCACTGTCAAAGGCAGTGTCGCCTGCATCTGCAATGGCGATCTTTATGTGGTAGGTCTGTCCGCATTCAACTTGGGCTGCGGCTGTAAGAATGACCGTGAATCCGTCATATTGCACGGAAGTCGCATCTCCGTTGTTTTCATTGTCGACGTAGTAGTCCGAGTTGAGGTTCCACTGTTCGGAGACCTGGTTGCAGTTTATCGAAGTGCCGAATGCGCCAGATTGTCCATTGTTCACGGAGTTGATGGTCACCGGTATGGATTGTCCTGCGAAAATGGGATTGGGAATGGTTGCAAGATTGATTGCATTGTCTGTGAAAGTGCCCATAATGCCCGGCCCCGAAAGAAAGAACCCAAAAGCGTCATTTACCGAACCACAGACATATTCATTGTATTCTTCTGATGCAAATATGTAGTTGAAAATCAACGAGTCACCAGACGGGATGAAGTCGAATTCGAGGATGGCTGCATCGTTGGTGTTGAAGGTGCTCAATGAAGTCAAGTCGGCATCACCTGCGCCCGAATTTCCGCCGCCCAAACTGGCTCCCCCTGCATCATTAGGTCCGATGGCCAAATCGATATCCCCCGTGGCGAGCATGATGCCATTCAAAATGGAAATGTTGGTCGCGCTGGCATCAAAGCTGCCAATTTGGTTGAGGTCTCCGCTAAAAGAAATGTTACTGACCTCAACCCCTTCTCCGAGCAAATAATCGAGCAGTGCGCTTTCTGGAGTGAGGGTGTTGTCGGTTATCAGCTGGGCATTTGCAATGGGCGAAAGCATTAGCACCAACAGCAAAACCAAGGCGTTGAAGGAGTTCAGTGTCCGAAAGTAGAGCATGGCGGAAACCGGAAATTAACGCAACAACCCTCAGGTAGCAGATTAAATTGCACCCATGTCGGCGTTGATACAGGTGAATGATGTGTGGAAGACCTACCAGGTTGGAGAACAGCAAGTACACGCCTTGAGGGGGTTGTCGGTGAATATCGAAAAAGGGGAGTATACCGCATTGATGGGGCCTTCGGGTTCTGGTAAGTCAACGCTCATGAACATGTTGGGGTGCTTGGATACTCCCACCTCGGGACGCTATCACCTCGCTGGAGAGGATGTGGGATTGTTAAACGATGATGCGCTCGCCGAAATCCGGAACAGGCGGATTGGGTTCGTTTTCCAAACCTTCAACCTTATGCCCCGTTACACTGCATTGGAGAACGTAGCCCTTCCCCTTGTCTATGCTGGATCAACCAGGGAGAAAAGGGAGGCGCGCGCTCGAGACGTGCTGGAACAGGTCGGGCTGGGAGACCGGATGGGCCACAGGCCCAACGAGCTTTCTGGTGGACAGCGTCAGCGAGTTGCTATTGCCCGGGCCCTTATCAACAACCCTGATTTGCTTTTGGCGGACGAGCCGACAGGGAACCTGGATACAACCACGTCACTGGAAATTATGGCGCTTTTCGGGGAAATCCATGCCGCTGGAAACACGGTGGTGGTGGTGACCCATGAAGAGGACATTGCAGAATATGCGCACCGGGTGGTCCGCCTACGAGACGGTGTTGTAGCCGCAGACGAACACAAGGCACCGAATCCGGCTTGAATCGACGCATCTTTGTCAGCGTGAAGAGACACGCCATTTCCGAATTGCTCGACGCGACCCTGGTCGGGCAGAACGTTACCGTATGCGGCTGGGTGCGCACCTTTCGCAACAATCAATTCCTTTCCGTCAACGATGGCTCGAGTCTGGAGAACCTTCAGCTGGTCATTGATCGTGAAGGCACAGATGAGGTATTGCTCAAGCGCCTTACCACAGGAGCTGCGATTCGTGCCAAGGGAACCTTGGTCGAGAGTCAAGGGTCTGGCCAAGCCACGGAGGTGGATGTCAAGGTCATCGAGGTTCTGGGTGATGCTGACCCTGAGGTTTATCCGATTCAGATGAAGCGCCACACCATGGAGTTTCTGCGCGAGAAGGCCCACTTGAGATTCCGAACGAGCACATTTAATGCCGTCTTTCGTTTGCGTCATGGGCTACAATATGCGATTCACGAATACTTTGACCAGGCTGGCTTCTACATGCTGCACACGCCGATCATCACCGGCAGTGATGCGGAGGGAGCGGGCGAGATGTTCCAAGTGACAACACTCGATTTAAACCAAGTTCCAAAGAATGAGGAGGGGCAGGTTGATCACGGTGCAGACTTTTTTGGTAAACCATCCAACCTTACCGTGAGTGGTCAGTTGGAAGCAGAGTTGGGAGCGATGGCGTTGGGCAAGGTTTACACTTTCGGGCCCACGTTTAGGGCGGAGAACAGCAACACCTCACGTCATCTGGCCGAGTTCTGGATGATTGAACCCGAGGTCGCTTTCAACGACCTCACTGACAACATGGACCTGGCCGAGGACTGTCTTCGATTTGTCTTGACGAAGGTTCTGGAGCGCTTCCCGTCCGAACTCGAGTTCCTGGCCAAGCGCGAGTCGGACACGGAAAAGCAGCTGCCGGCTGACCAGCGAAATGAGATGGGCCTCATCGAAAGGCTTCGTTTTGTCACTGAGAACCCGTGCGTACGCATCACGTACACTGAAGCCATCGATCTCCTTCGCAACTCTAAGCCTTTCAAGAAGAATAAGTTCAAGTACCCCGTGGAATGGGGCATTGACCTTCAGAGCGAGCACGAGCGGTGGTTGGTTGAGAAGAAGTTTAAGCAGCCGGTCATCTTGACGGATTATCCTGCGGAAATCAAAGCGTTCTACATGCGGTCCAATGACGACGGAAAGACCGTGGCGGCCATGGATGTGCTTGTTCCAGGTATTGGGGAGTTGATCGGAGGAAGCCAGCGGGAGGAGCGACTGGATGTGCTTAAGGAGAAGTGTGCTGCCTTCGATATTCCTGAAGACCATGTCTGGTGGTACATGGACACACGCCGATTCGGCACCGCCCCGCACGCCGGATTCGGTCTTGGTTTTGAGCGGCTGGTGATGTTTGCCACGGGCATGACCAACATCCGGGACGTCATCCCTTTCCCGAGGACGCCCCAGAACGCCGAGTTCTGAATGCTGCACGGCCCTTTTGCCGCGTTATATTGAGTGCATGCTAAAGCAAAGTCTCCAGCAGAAACTTCAGCAAAAGCTAAGTCCCCAGCAGATTCAGTTGATGAAGCTGTTGCAGGTACCCACGCTAGAATTGGAGGCGCGCATCAAGGAAGAAATGGAGGCCAACCCTGCTTTGGAGGAGGGACGAGACGAAGACGACGATTTTGACCGGGCTGATGGCCTCGATGACGACCGCGGAGAAACGCGAGATGATTTCGATTTCGACGCCTATTTGGACGATCCGACCCCCAGTTATCGTTACGCGGTAAACAACCACAGAGAACAGGAGGACAGGGACTTGCCCTTCGGCGCTGGGGAGACCTTTGCAGAGCGCCTGTCGACTCAAATTGGACTGCGTCCGGTGACCGATAGACAGCGCCTTCTGGCCACCTTCCTCATTGGCAATCTAGATGAGGCGGGATACCTGAGGCGCGACCTGTATTCCATTACGTCTGACTTGGCCTTTGGGCAGGGCATTGACGTGGAGGAGGAAGAGCTTGAGGCCGTTCTCGGCATCGTCCAGCAGTTAGACCCTGCAGGGGTAGGGGCCCGTGATCTTCAGGAGTGTCTTTTGCTGCAATTGGAGCGAAAGTTGGAGTCGGCGTCAGAGGACGTTCCCCTGTTGCTCGCAAGGCAGATGATTCAAGGTCAATTCGAAGCTTTCACCAAGAAGCATTACGACAAGCTATTGGTCCGTTTGGAGGTCGAGGAGGACGCACTGAAAGCCGCGATAGAGGAGGTGACCCGGTTAAACCCGAAACCGGGAAATTCTGGGTCCGATTCAGCCAGACCAATCCAAGCGGTCATTCCGGATTTTCATGTGTCTGTGGAAGGAGACGAGCTGCGCCTCCATATCAATGGCCGAAATGCTCCTGAACTTCGTGTTTCCAACGAGTACAGAGAGATGATGGCCGGTTACGCAGCGGCCAAAACACCTGACAGGGCACAGAAGGAGGCCATCACGTTCGTCAAGCGAAAGGTCGACGCAGCCAGGTGGTTTATCGACGCCATTCAACAGCGCCGCAATACGCTGAGGGTCACAATGGAGGCCATCATGGAACACCAAGAGGCCTACTTTCTGACCGGCGATGAGACAGAATTGAAACCGATGATCCTCAAGGACATTGCAGAGCGTATTGGGATGGACATCAGCACGGTCTCTAGGGTGGCCAACTCGAAATATGTCCAGACCCCCTACGGCACATTTCTTTTGAAGACTTTGTTCAGTGAGTCCCTCGCCACGGACAGTGGGGAAGAGGTATCGACGCGGGAGGTCAAGAAAATCCTCGAGGAGGCGGTGGGAGAAGAAGACAAGCGGAAACCACTCAGTGACGAAAAGCTGATGGCTGTCCTGCAGGACAAGGGGTACAAGATTGCCCGCAGGACTGTAGCCAAGTACAGAGAGCAACTGGGCATTCCGGTGGCGCGCCTAAGAAAGGAGCTTTGATGGGCAGACTTGCTGAGGTCATTTCTTACGTTTTACATCCATTGTGGGTGCCCCTCATTGTGTTTGGCATGCTATGGGCAGCGGACCCTTGGCTTAGGATGCAGCCTGCTGTCATGGTGTACGTGGCTTCTGTGTTGCTGATCAATGCGCTTGCCCCTGCGGTTTCCTTATATGTATTGTATCGGCGAGGTGTTTTGGGGGACATGGAGGTGTCAAATCGCGCTGAGCGTACACTTCCATTCTTGATCGTTTTATTCTACCAGACACTGGGTTATTTCGCCTTGACGCGACCCGGTGTTTATCTCCCGCCGGAGCTTCTGGGGATGGTGGTGACCATGATGGCCGCCTTGGTTCTCGCTCTGATTGTTAACCGCCACATCAAAATGAGCATGCACATGCTGGCCAACGGCGGTGGATTGGGGGCCCTGTGGGCATTCAATCAATTGCACGGGCTTGGCCTGGATGGATGGTTGCCGCTCGGCTTTGCAGTTGCGGGTATCGTGGGGTGGTCCCGTATGACCATGGGCGTGCACACCTTGCGGGAATTGGGGCTCGGTTTCTTCGTCGGCTTTGCAATGATGCGCGCGGTAATCGAGTCGGGTTGGTCTCCCTGAATTCAACTTGGGGTGTCCTGTAAGCGCTGTTGCCAGCGCCAGGCATCGCGCAAACAGTCCTCTAAGCTTCGGGTGGTTCGCCATCCCAGCACTTCATCGGCTTTGGCCGCATCGGCATAGATGGCAGTCACATCTCCAGGCCTGCGGTCACCAATTTTATGGGGGACATCCAAGCCTGTTGCCAAATGAAAGGCGGTGATGACCTCCTTGACGCTGGTCCCACGGCCGGTTCCCAGGTTGAATACATCCAGTGCACCTTGATGCTGTTCTAGCCAACGCAGGGCAGCGACATGGGCCTCGGCCAAATCGCAGACATGGAGGTAGTCTCGAATGCAGGTGCCATCTGGCGTGGGGTAATTGTCTCCGAAAACGATCAGGGGCCCACTGTTGCCGGCAACGGCTTGGAGCAAGTACGGCACAAGGTTCGGTGGCGGCCCCAGCGGTAGTTCCCCCAAGTGGGCACTGGGGTGAGCGCCGATGGGATTGAAGTACCGCAGAATGGAGATGCCAAGTTGTCCCTCCGCTGCAGCATGCGTTATGCGCAAGAGGTCCTCGCATGCCTGCTTTGTATAGCCGTATGGTGAGGCGGCGGGGAGAATGGGGGCATCCTCAGAGACAGGCAATTCTTCAGCTTCACCATAGACGGTACAGGAAGAACTGAAAACGAGGTGCTGCACACCGTGATTGCGCAATTGGGCCACGAAACGCGCCGTCCCGCCAACGTTGTTGTCGAAGTACTTCTCTGGATGGGCGACACTTTCGCCAACGGCTTTGTCTGCTGCAAAGTGGATCGCGCCGTGCACGGGTTGTTTAAAAACGGGCTTCATGGCCTCGGCGTCACCGCAGTCTACCCTGTGCCATTCCACCGGGACCGAGAGAAGGGATTCAATGCCCTTGACGGCGGATTTCCGGCTGTTCCGAAGGTCGTCAATGATGACGGGTGCATACCCAGCTTCGTGCAAGGCAACTGCAGCGTGGGATCCGATAAAACCAGCGCCTCCGGTTACCAGGATGCGTTTACGCGGGCCCTTTTCCATCATCTGTGCAATATCGGTAACCTATTGGTGGAATTCACCGTATTGAACCTGTCGGAATCTAAGCCGGCGGCCCTCGCATGTCCTCAGTGCACTATAATCTCGATTACCTCCAGCAGGTGTTCCAAGGCAACGAAGCCATGGTTCATCGCATTCTGGATTCTTTCGAGGCACAAGTTCCTGGGTATCTTAATGAAATGGAGTCCCGCTGGCGAAATGGGGATTGGCAGAACATTCACCCTATTGCGCATAAGGCCCGAAGCAGCATCAGCATGCTTGGCATGAAGCCCCTTTTGGAAGATGTGTTGCAAATCGAAATAACGTCTCGGAGCGGCTTGCACGAGGGGGACATAGGGGCTCGACTTACAACCGCTAGGGCATCATTGGAATTGGCGCTTGAGGCCTTGCGGAGAGATAGAGCCAAACGGTCAGAGAGGTTGGCACAACGGGGCCATGAACGCCTGCGCCGTGGTCATTCCTCAACTGGGCTCCGTCGCGCTTAATCGCTTCTTCAGACGTGTTTTCCGTGCCCTTTGGCCAGGTGGTACCTTTGCCACGTGAGTCAATTTGCTTCCGATTCCATCATACAATCTGCACGTGAACACGGTATCGATGCGTCCGAATTGGCACGTCAATTCGACCGGCTTAGGTCGAAGCCTTCCCAAAGTTTTCCAGAAGCACCTTGCACACCTGGGCAGGGCATTCAAAGGTGGAGTGAGGAGGAGTTTAAGGGCTGGGCTCGAAAAGGGGCCCAAATGGAACCCAATCGCGTTGTAAGGTTTGTGCCTGCAAGTGGGGCGGCCAGCCGGATGTTCAAGGCGCTGGTAGCCAGGGACCCTGCGGCCATAGAGCAGTTGGATGCCCGGTGGCATGAGTTTCCTTTTCGGTCCATTGCAGAGGCAGCGGGCCCATGTGAATCTGCCGAGGAACGCTGGCACACGATCGTCGAAAAGCTGCGTTTTCCCAATCAACCCAAGGGCGCATTGCCATTTCATTTGGAAGAGGATGGTGTGAAAACGGCATTTGAAGCCCAGCTTATCGAGTGGGCTCAGACACTGGATTCAAAGGGAGCAACACTTCACTTCACGCTGCCGTCTGAAAGCTTCTCGGAGCACCTCGTGGCCATCCAGTCCATGGCCCATCGCCTTTCAGTTCCCGTAGAGGCATCTATTCAACATCCATCGACAGATACCGTGGCGCTAGACGAAGAAGGGGCTCCCTTTCTCAAGGCGGACGGGACGTTGCTTTTTCGTCCAGGTGGGCATGGGTCATTGTTGCACAATCTGGATGACATCGCCCGTTCTCATCCCAAAGCCTTGGTCAGCATTAAGAACATCGACAACGTCCGTCCAGTGAAAGCGTTGGAGGCCATCTTGCCTTGGAGACAGGCCTTGATTGGCATGGCTTCAGGACTCGTTGATTCTAGAAATGAGGCCTTGGCGGCCCTGAGGTCGGGACAGGTCGGCCCAGCCCGGAATTGGCTGCGAAAAGCATCGGCTCACCCAGCAGCGGCCATTTCAGGAGATGCCGTGGAGCTGTGGTCGATGTTGGATAGACCCCTTCTTGTGGCGGGAATGGTCCAGAATGAGGGTGAGTCAGGCGGGGGACCCTTTTGGCTTCGCGATGACCGTGGCATCCTCCGTGCTCAAATCTTGGAATCGGCAGAGATGAACACAAAAGATCATGCGATCCGAGACTGTGTGGGGAGGGCGACCCACTTCAATCCCGTGGATTTGGTTTGCGCCATGCACGATGAAGCTGGACAACCCTACAACCTCCGGGATTTTGTCGATGAAAGTCGCGATTTTGTGGTGTCCAAATCATACGGGGGAAGGCCATTGAAAGGCCTCGAGCATCCTGGCCTTTGGAATGGTGCCATGGGCAGGTGGAATACGGTTTTCATCGAGGTTCATCCCGCGACCTTTGCTCCCGTCAAGACTGTATTTGATTTGCTTCGACCCGCGCACCGTTCTTCCTAAACGGAAAAGGGGCCACCTCCAATTGGAAGCAGCCCCTTTTCTTATCGTTTTGGGAAGAATGTTCAGCCTTTGAGAAGGCGCTTGCTCACCACATTGTCTCCGTTGTGGAGACGGATGGTATACAGACCGGGGCGAAGGTGGCCCAAGTCGCGGAAGCGGATTGGAGCATCAAGCTTTCCGCCAGCAAGTGAAACAACTTGCAATGGCATCCCTTGGTGGTTGAGCAATTGGAGGGTAGCACCCGCCTGAACAACCCCACGGATGGTGATGCTCAAGCTCTGACCAAATGGAACAGGATACGCTCCGATTTCAATTTTGTCACGGCCTTCGTGTTCAGCTTCAATATCGCTCGCTGTAGCAGCTGTCAGGCCAGCACACATGGCGAGGTTATAGGGGGCAGCTTGGCCATTGATGTAAAGGCGGCCGAAGCTGCTGTCACTGGCGCCGTTTGCGAGGGCTGCAAGGCGAGCACCTTCAGGGCAGGAGATCTTGAGCATGACCCTTTGACCCTTTCGAACGGACCCTTTGTCAAATGTCAAAAGAAGCTCACCATCGGTTACGTCCTCTTGGGTGAATACGCCTCCTTCAATAAGAGAGTTGTCGGTGCGGAGAAGCCCGTAGTGGAATTCTTGACCTGGTTCGACGAATGGAACAGCCACTTTAATCTGACCAATTTGACCGCGATCACAGGCAGAGAAAATCTGAACGAATGTCTCACCTTCGAAATTGAGCACTCCAGTGCTCTTTCTCTGAGCAGATACACAGTCGCCTTCGACGGAGAGTGCCAATCCGGAAGCGGTCCGAGCGTGAACGCCTAGGGTTTGGTCTGCATTGGAGCTTCGGCCGCGGCCTTGATCAGCTGCATCCAAGTCAGGAGTTGAACCTTTAAAGCCCGTTGTAAACTTCAGGTTCTTGGCCGTGGGTGTTCCTCCAAGGCGAACTTCACCTACAAACAGCTTAACGTCGTTGGTGGCAGGCAACACGCAGGTGGCTCCACCGTGTACCCTGATCATAAATGTGAGATTGTCACCTTTATCAGCTGGAATGGAAAGGTTGTCCATCACGAGGCTCGTACCGTTGTAGTTGTCAGCTGTGAAGCTCTTCAAGGCGCGCTTAACCATGTTGACGTCGTAAATGCACATGTCTACGCTGCCGCCGTCAAATTGGATGTTGGCAATCACCTCGAGCTCGGAGAGGGAGCCTTTGATGCAGGATTGATAGTTCTGGGTCACTGTAGTCTCGACGAAAATGGCCGTGTTGACTTGGTCCTGCTCCACATTACACTGGATGCCTTGTGGGATAGCAGCGATGGCAGTTTGAGAAAAAAGAACGCCTAGAAGGGCGAAAGAGAGGAAAGAAATGCGAATCATGATTTGAGATATTTGTGGATTCGCAACCCTGTACGCTTCGGCCCCAAAAACGGTTTCGATTTTTTGAGAAAAAAGCGGGAGAAGAAATATTGTATGCTGATATACAGCTATTTAGGCCCAGACTAATTTTTGAATCAACTTCCCAATTCGAAGCGTTCGGCGGTTTTGGGGTACTCCTCAGCATTGTGATTCGAGGCCACAATGAGGGTTCTGCCCAATCTCCATTCGTCCAAAAGTTGGCTATACCATTTTCGGCCATCTCGGTCGAGGTGTGACACGGGCTCGTCCAGGAAGATCGCCGAGGCATCGGTACAAAAAGCCAGAGAGAGCGCGAGGCGTTGGCGCATGCCGGAGCTCAAGTCCCGTACCCGAGCATCTGCCCGTTTGCTCAGCATGGCCAACTCTAGAACAGACGAGAGGTCAGCGCTGTCCAGCATCTGCCTCAGGCGACCATGGGCTTCTATGTGCTCACTGACAGTCAAGTCCAAAATAAGGGATTGATCAGGAGCGCAGTACGCAATGTGTCCCGGGAGACCATTCCTTTGGAGAGGGAGGTTCTCAGCCGTCCACAGAAGTGTTCCCTCGCTGGGGGCATCAAAACCACAGAGCATCCGAAGAAGACTGGATTTTCCGCTGCCGTTTGAACCGAGAATAGCCATAACAGACCCGGCTTTAATCTCTAAATGAATACCACGGAGAACCCATTGTCTTCCATGGCGCTTGCCAAGGCCTTCCGCATTCAGGTGTAAAGGGTGGTCAGCCGACATTCAAAAAGGACCTCGGACAATCCCCTTGTCGGATGCCCTAATAAAGTCGAGTATGGTCTCCTTGGCGTCACTCATCGGCAATTCCATCTCGGCCACCTTAATGGCTTGCGACATGTTTCCGCCAGTGACGTATAGAGTGCGGTAGACATCCTCCACGGCACGAACGAATTCATCTGGGAATCCACGTCGTCGAAGTCCGATTGCATTCACACCGATATAGCTCAAGGGCTCTCTGGCCACTTTGACATAAGGCGGTATGTTCTTTCGGACGAGGGACCCACCTGCTACGAAGGCGTGCTTTCCGATTCGGACGAATTGCTGAATCGCAACGACCCCTTCCAGAATGACCCAGTCTTCAATGGTCACATGACCGGCGAGGTTGGCACAATTCGCTAAAACACAGTGATCTCCTACAATCGCATCGTGGGCGACATGGGTGTAGGCCATCAGAAGGCAGTGGGATCCGACCTTGGTCATCATCCTGTCTGTGGTTCCCCGGTTGATGGTGCAGCATTCGCGAATGGTTGTGTGGTCGCCAATGACTGTCGTGGTGTGTTCTCCCGCGAACTTCAGGTCCTGCGGCATGCCCGCGATGACGGAACCCGGGAAGATTTTGCAGTGCGACCCAATGCGGGATCCACTAAAAATGGAGACGTTCGGGCCAATCCAAGTGCCGTGTCCAATTTCAACATCGGCTTCCACCGTGGAGAATGGACTGATTGTTGCGCCTTCCCCAATTCTCGCATCCGGGTGAACGGACGCCATTTCTGAGATTCTTGTGGACTTGGTGGTGTTCATGCTGAAGTAGAACTGGGCACCCGGTCCTGCACAATCTGAGCAAGCATCTCAGCTTGAGAAACCAACTTATCGCCGACAAAAGCCTCTCCAGTCATGTGGACCAGTCCCCGGCGTATGGGGCTAGCGAGCCGAAGTCGGAACAGAACCGTGTCTCCGGGTACGACTTTCTGCTTGAATCGAACGTTGTCAATTTTCATGAAGTATGTCGACCAATTATCGGGCATTTCCACACCACTTAACGCGAAAATTCCCCCGACCTGTGCCATCGCTTCAATCTGGAGAACCCCGGGCATGACAGGGTTCCCCGGGAAGTGACCTTGAAAGAATGGTTCGTTCATGGTCACGTTTTTAACGCCGACAATGCTGTCGTCAGTGCGAGATATGATCTTGTCCACCAACAAAAACGGATAGCGGTGTGGCAGCAGATTCTCGATGTCGTGAATGTCCAATAGAGGCGCTGCCGTAGGGTCGTATTGAGGCACCCGGTCAGCGGACCGATAGAGTTGCTTCAGTTTTTTAGCGAAGGAAACATTTCCTGCGTGTCCTGGTCTTGCAGCGAGAATATGGCCTCGAACAAAGAATCCAGTCAGGGCGAGGTCGCCAATGATGTCAAGAAGCTTGTGACGGGCTGGTTCGTTGGCGTATTGCAGTTTGGTGTTATTTAGAATCCCAATTTTCCCTGGTTCTACAGCTAGGCCATCCTTGCCTACCAGTTTCGCTATTGATGTAATCTCCTCCTGACTATAGGTGCGGTCTGCCAAAACGATGGCATTGTCGAGGTCGCCTCCCTTAATTAAGCCCTGCTCGAGAAGTGATTTCACTTCTTTGAGAAACACAAAGGTTCGACACCGGCTGATTTCGGGTGCAAATTCATCTAGATCGCGCATACTGGCGTGTTGTGTTCCCAGAACGGGACTTCCGTAGTCGACCATGACAGTTGCCCTGAAACCTTCTTCTGTAGATGGGACTGCAAGGATTTCAAATCCGTCATCGGACCTGTGTGTAATCGGCTCAGTCAGCGTCAGGAAATGGCGTTTCGCATCTTGTTCCACCGCACCCACCTGTTCGATATGCGCCACAAAAGGCCAGCTGCTTCCGTCGAGGATGGGCACTTCCGGTCCATCCATTTCAATGTGTGCATTGTCAATTCCACATCCATAAAGGGCTGCGAGCAGGTGTTCGGTTGTGTAAACCCTTGCATTTCCTTTTTCCAATGTTGTGCCTCGCCGGGTTTCCACGACAAGGTCACAATCGGCCGGAATGCAGGGTTGCCCTTCCAAGTCCATGCGTTGAAAAACATACCCGTGGTTTGGGTTTGCCGGTCTAACCGTCAGGGCGGTCTTTTCTCCCGTGTGCAGGCCGATGCCCTCTAGAGCAAAGCTGTTGCCCAAGGTGTGCTGTTGGTCACTGTTCGCGGCAGCATGGACATGGCTGCCTGAGTTGGGGGATTCGGACATGGATTAGTCTTGCTTGGTTTCAAAATTGCGAATGATGCTTCGCAGAGCCAGCTGTGTTCGCTGGTGTTCTTTGATGGGTCGAGCGGGGTTACCTTGCAATGTTTGGTTGGGTTTGATGACACTCGCAGTGATGCCACTCTTGGCTGCAACTTTGCTTCCGTCCGCGATGTGGATGTGGCCATTGATGCCCACCTGCCCTCCAATCATGCAGCGCTCGCCGATGGTGGTTGACCCGGCGATTCCGGTTTGAGCGGCAATCACGGTGTGGTCTCCGATTCGCACATTGTGCGCAACCTGGATGAGATTGTCAAGTTTGACCCCCCTACCTAGCACAGTGGACCCGAGCGTGGCCCGGTCAATGGTGGTTCCGGCTCCCACTTCACAATCATCCCCTAGAATCACATTTCCCAACTGAGGAATCTTCTCGTAGCCGCTGTCTGTAGGGGCAAAGCCGAAGCCATCAGCCCCCACAATAGCGCCGGCTTGCAGGATGCAACCATTTCCCAAGACGCAGCCGCGGCCAATAATGCTGCGCGGCCCGATTTGGCAACCTTCTCCCAATTGGGCCTGTTGGCCTACAATCACTCCAGATTCGATGGTGCTGTTCTTGTCGATGAAGGCACCCGCTCCAATGTGACTCAGTGCTCCTACTTTGACGCCAGCTCCAATTTTTGCGTCGGGATGTATGACGGCAGTCGGGTCTATAAGCAGTTTCGGGTCGCGGTCAACGGAATTTGCAAAGGCTTGCATCAGCTTGGCCATGGCCACATAGGGGTCATCCACGCGAATAAGTGTGGTGCCAGAATTGACCGGGGCGGAAAGTTTCAATGATTCCGGGACAAGCACGGCAGATGCAGTCGTCTTGTACAGTTGGGCTTCATAAGCCGGGTTGGCTAGAAAGGTCAACTCTCCAAGTCCAGCATCTTCTATACTGGCAAACCCCGTCAAGGCAACACCTGACGCTCCTTCAATGCGGCCATCTAACAAGGCTACGACGTCGTCGATGCTCACCTCCATAGGTCCAAATTACGCAACGCCGCTCAGGCAGGGTTAGATGAAGGAGGGGTGTTGGCCGAACACGCTGTTGCAAACTCGCCCCACGTCACGGCTTGGTGCACAAGCGGTGTGCCTCTTTCTGAGAGCAGGACCATGTGAACGGCGTCATCCGCATTCTTTTTATCCTTCAGCGCCCAGGTCCAAAGTTCACTGGGTACGGGGGGTGTTACAGGACAGGGGAATTTTTGGTTCAATTCATCTCGCAGTGCCAAAAATTTCAATGCCTCCGGAGATCCTTTTTTGAGACGGGCTGCGCTCAAAGTTAACTCCGTACTCAGTCCCCAAGCGACAGCTTCACCGTGCAACAGGGATAGCCCTTGTGCCATGGCCCAAGATTCTAGGGCATGGCCCATTGTGTGCCCGAAATTCAGCAATTGGCGTGTACCCGTGACTTCGGTGGGGTCTTGTTGCACAATGTTTTCCTTGATGTCGATCGATTCCATGATGAGCGGCGCAAATTCATCGCTATCTGCTAGCTTTTCATCTACGTTCAACTGGGATAAACGGTGGAACGCCTCCTCTGGGGAATGCGCAATCAACAGGTGTTTAACATGCTCGGCGAGACCAGATTTAATTTCTCGGGCAGGGAGGGTAGACAGGAATTGGGGACAAATACTGACGCCGGAGGGATTTGCAAAGGTGCCAATCCGATTCTTAGCTCCTCCTAGATTGATTCCAGTTTTGCCCCCTGCGGCTGCGTCGACCATGGCGAGTAATGTGGTCGGAATGAGCCAGTAATTTAGGCCGCGCAGATAAGTGCTTGCCACAAATCCTGTGAGGTCGGTGACGGTTCCCCCTCCCAAGCCAATTAATGCACTGCCTCGGTCGTACCCTGCTTCCTCAAGACTGCTCCAAAGCGCGTGAGCATGCTCAATGCTTTTGATGGCTTCTCCGTCTTTGGACAAGCACAGGAAGTCAGTGTGTGGCGGCAACAGTGCGGAAATCAGTGGCAGACAGTGTCGCTCCGTATTGGGGTCCATCACAACAGCAAGCCGACGGGGTCGAGTGTGGTCAATCCAGTCCAGCAAGAGCAGCATGCGGGGGTCAAGCTCAGGAGAGGTCATGGTCGAAAGGGGCTAAAAACAAAACAAGCGAACTGTTCGCAGTCCGCTTGTCTAAAGTGGTACCACCTGGATTCGAACCAGGGACACATGGATTTTCAGTCCATTGCTCTACCACCTGAGCTATGGTACCAATGAAGGCCTGCAAAGGTATGCAAAGATACCACACGTGAGCAGGGCATAAGGGTTCGAGATTTTTTGGGTTTATACGAAGCCGTTCTGAGGTTCTAATCTTATTTGATTGGACCCAAGAGAACATAACTTTCGATTAAAAGTCAAAAAAAGTCGATGAAAATGTGGAAAAGTGATAAAAAAGGTCTTCTGAGTTTGTGGGCGTCGATGATTTTGGTCATGACCATTCATAAATTCACGTTGCTCCCTCTGGGGTTTAAAACCGCGTTAACCAAATCGCTTGACAATGATGTCCAAGTCCATCACACTGGTTGCAGCCTTGATTTGCTGCTTGACCACCACGTTTTCTCAACAGCAAGTTGCTGTGAATTCTGCTCCTGCCCCTGACGGATACAGTCTCGAGGTAGAGGTTGTTAACGACAACATCGGTCCAGTCGCTGGTGCTGCGGGTCTTGCTGATCTGACAGGATACAGCACTTACCGTCTTTACGTTGTAACCAACAACGAGAACGACTTCGTCTCCTCCATTTCTGGAGACTCCAC
>PBIE01000036.1 GCA_002720375.1 Crocinitomicaceae bacterium
GTTTCTCACGCAGGGTTTTCATCAGCCTGATGACAACACGCCTTGTCCGGGTGATGTGAACGGTGACGGCCTCGTTTCCACAACTGATATCCTCGATGTTCTCGGTTACTATGGATGCCTTTCGGACTGTGGTGATTACGACACCACCGAAGACGGTGTAGTCGGTGCGCCCGACCTGCTCTTCATCTTGGGTTACTACGGACAGATCTGTGAATGATTGATTTTGACTTTTATTCCAATTGAACATTTTGGTTTGGTTCAAAGGAAGGAGGGCATTCCCAACGGGGTTTGCCCTCCAGTTTTTTGGAGCATTTTTCAGGCATGAAAACCGGACCCTCGCAAGAGCCTGCCATGCGGGCTGACCAAAGTTTGGATGCGGCCCTGATTACTGTGGTCCTCGCCCTCTTTACAGCCTCTGCTTTTGGTCTAACAGAACTGGCGGGCGGTGAACTTCGCTGGGAACCGAAGGAGTGGAAGGGGGTCCACGATTCTGCCAAAGGGCTCATTCTTCCGTTGTTGATGCTTCGATTGGGTCTCGCTTTGCATGGTCGGGTTAAGGAGATGGGGCTGCGGAACCGGTTGTTCATCGCCATGGCGCTTTGCTGGGTTGGGGACATTGCCCTCACTTTTTCCGGTGACAGCGCTTTTTTGGTTGGACTTGTTAGTTTCCTGTTGGGTCACCTTTTTTATATCCTGGCCTTCCGTCATCTTTTCACAACTGGATGGCCTGCGGGGAGTGCATTGAGCCGTGGTCTTGCGGGTGTGGTGACGCTGGTCGTGGCTTCTGCAGTTTCAGTTGTTTTGTGGAAGCCTGCTGGGGATTTGGGTCCTGCCGTTGCATTGTACGCTTTGGTCATTGCCGCTGTGGCCTGCTGCAGTTGGGCGGCCGCAAAAGGACCGGGAGTGTGGGCCCTGCGCATTGGTGCTTCCGTATTTGTGGTAAGTGATGTGATTTTGGCGTTTGGCCGGTTTGGCGAATCCCCAATTGCGCACGGACACTTTTGGGTCATGGGGACCTACATCGCGGCCCAATGGGCACTTGCTGTTGGGTTTACTGAAGTGGCTTTGAACCGAGAAGCCAACCGTCAGTGAGGATGAGCCCCACAGCCAATACCAAGTGGATGGGCTGCGCTGCAGCGGGCATTCCAAGCAAACCAAAGGCCAGGCCTGTGGCAAACTGACCGCCGAGCAGGGCTATCACTGCACACTCCCATTGCGTGGGTTTGCCAGACTGTATTCCAGGCCAAAGCCAGATGAGGTGAGCGGCTAGAACGGCCCAGAAAGCAGTTCGGTGGCCCTTCCACCAATCGGGAAGCTGCGAAATCCAATTTGCTCTGGCCACGCCCTCGTGAACGAGGTGATCGACTGCTTCGCGAACTTGCGTGCCGAATACGAGCTGTGCGAATGTGATCGCAGCTGCGATGGCCATCCAAGTGCGTGACGAGGCGTGAATTTTGGGAACGCAGGCGCCTGCCTTGCGCAAGGCAGCCAGTTGAAGGCCTAGAATGGCCAATGCACCCAACATGTGCAGGGTTATGGAGCCTGGAATGAGGTTGCCGTCGACCACTTTTTTCCCGAGCCAAGCGACAAAGCCGAGTGCCATGAGTGCGCCTAGGGCGGGTAAAAGCGGTCGCCAATTGCGGTGGCGAATTCCGGAAAGGAGTGAGAGCACGACCAACAAAAGGGCCGGCAATCCCGCAAAGGCTCCAAGCAGACGGTTGATGAACTCCACCCAAGTGTGGAAGGGGTTGAAATGCGCGTAATCGTGTTTGGCGTAATGCCTCCAAAGTCCAATGTCCCGGTCCGAAGCGAATGAGGTGCCAGAGCGATGTTGGTTAGGGGCAATCCAAAGCGAGTCGCGCTCCAAGATCATGCGGCCCTCTGCATAGCTGGCGTCGGGTTGCCATTGCACCTGTGATGTTTGGGTCGGGGGGATGGTCAAGCCAAAGCAACGGGGCCAGTCGGGGCAGCCCATTCCCGACCCTGTCATGCGAACGATGCTGCCTGCCAAGACCACGAGAAAGGCCGAAACGAATGCGACCCGGGCGGTGCGACGGATCCATCGGGACAGGCGGACCGGATCGGAGGACACGGTCAACGCGAGGATTCTGGAGCGTAATGAACGACTTGGGCCGTTTCCACATCGTACAGCCCGTCTCCAATTTCCTCTACCGTGGCGATGAGGGTTTCTGGGGCAATGACTTTGGGATCGAAGGCAACCAGAGCTGTGTCCACCTTTTGGTCGGCGTCGAATTGGATGTCTGCTCTGGTCACACCAGGTAGGCTGTAGAGTTCCTTACGGACTTTGGAGACACAGGCTATTTCGCACATCATGCCCGTTATGGCAAGTTGGGCAACGGTTTCCTCTGTTGCACCAGCGCGGTCGATGTGCTGCACTTGCACGTCGCATTGCGAACAGCTTGACAACAAAACCATTCCAATGGTGAGACCCACGGAGAAGGAACGGGAGCGTGAAGCTGGAGAAGAAAGCACGAGCGAGGCCGAATTTGTCGGTAATTTACTTCTGACTGGACAACTCCGCGGCCGATAGGCTGTTAACAAGCGCGATGACCTTCCACCCTTCAAGTCCTTCAATTGGACATCGACTGTTGCTTTTGCTGTTGGCATCCATCTGGGGCAGTTCGTTTATTCTGATGAAAATTGGCCTTTTCGGGTGGCAAGGAGGTCCTGGGTCGCCGGTGGTGATGGATGGGATGCAGTTGGGCCTGCTTCGGATGGCAATTGCTGGATTGGTCTTGATGCCGGTGGCATTACAGAGGCTTCGCCGCTGGAATCGAAGCGTGTGGGGGGCTTTGGCCATCAATGGCTTTGTCGGAAGCTTGATTCCGGCCATTTTGTTTGCGCATGCACAGACCCGCTTGCCCAGTGCTACAGCGGGCATGCTCAATGCATTGAGTCCGATTTGGACTTTAGTGCTGGCGATTGTGGTATACAGGACAGTGGTGGGGCGCAAACAAGTATGGGGCTTGCTTCTCGGATTTATTGGTGCGTTGGGGTTGATGTCACTTCGGGATGGGTCTGGAGAAGTGCAGTGGTCCGCCGCATGGATGTTGGTTCTTGCCACAGCTTGCTATGGCTTGAGCATTAATGTGGTCAGGAACCGTTTGTCACAAGTGGGCCCTTTGACCATCAGTGCAGTGGCGTTGAGCATGACCGCCATCCCATCTGCCGTGGGTTTTTTTTGCCTGCGTGGTCACGATGTTGTTCGAAGTCACCCAGAAGGAGGCACGGCCGTGTTTGCCGCTGCGGTATTGGCATGCATTGGGACGGCAGGAGCCCTTGTGCTCTTTAACCAGATCATTCAAAAAACCAATGCATTGTTTGCCAGTTCCGTTACATACGTTATTCCTCTTTTTGCTTTGATGTGGGGTTGGTTGGATGGCGAGCCCATCGGATGGCAACACGCATTTTACGGAATGATCATTTTGAGCGGCGTCCGATTGGTTGCAAAGGGATAGCAAAACTTACTCCAGTATGTCCCCGCGTAGGCGGCGGAACCGCTTTCGGGCCTCGACCACATACAGGCTTCCAGGGTGTTCGTTGAGGAGCCGTTCGTAGAGGTTTTGCGCCGCTTCTGGGTCGGATAGCTGCTTTTCATGCAATTCAGCGAGACCGAAAAGGGCGTCATCAGCCAAAATGTCCATTGCGTAGAACTCGACAATCTCTTCGAAGTGACCAATGGCTGCGTCAAATGCACCGCGCTGGACTGCAATTTCTGCTTGAATCAGCAGGACTTCATCTTCGAGCGTGTGGCCTGGATAGGTCAATGTGAGGGAGTCCAAGGTGGCGAGTGAAGCGTCAAGTTGGTTGCGGTACCGGAGCAAGTCGGCTCGGGCAAACATTTCCATGGGTGCGGTCAGCGTGTCCATGTTGAAGTTGTCCGTGATGAGCAGGCTTAAGTCGATGGCGTCGTTTGAGATGAGCTTAGAGGTGCTGGCTTTCAAGATGTCAAGTTGGGCTTGGGCCCAATTGAAATCTCCTGTGAAGTAGCTCACCCGGGCATTGCGGAACTTGGCTTTTTGGCCCAGAATGCCCTCTTTGTGATCGAGGTCTACCTGGCTGAAGAGGAGGGAGGCGCTCCAGATGTCGTCCATGAAGATGAGCACGTCACCGAGGGCCAATTTGATTTTACTTCGGAGATCCAAGGAGAGACCGGGCATGTCAACCGCCCGGTCAAGCACGGTTTGCGCAGCAGTGGCATCGTCCAAATGGAAGGCGAGAAGGCGTGCCCAATCTGCCATGAGACCAGCTGTTTCAGGAGTTTCCCCTAGGTCTTGAAGGGTGGTTCGGTATTGGTCTGCAAGGTCAATTGCAGCTGCGGTATCCAGCGGGAACTGGCCGGTGACTTGTTCGGCCATGACGCCCAGCATGGCTTGCCGCGCATCAGCATATCGAGGCGTGTTCTTGCCCTTTGATGAAATGAGGGCATAGCATTCGTATGCTGTTTCGAGGTCGCCATTTTTTGCAGCCACCTTGGCAAGTTCCATAAGGCGGCGCCCACCTTCTCCCTTACGTTCGTCCAATGCCCTGACGTGGGTCATCGCGCTCATGAAGTCCCTTTGTTGATTGAAAACCCAAACCAGCAACTCCAGATATACCGTTGCGTCGGGGTGCTCCTGTGAAGTCCGCAATACCTTGCGACGAACCATATCGGCCTGTCTCGCATCCGTAGAGACTCTCAGGTTGCGGTTGAAGCTGTTCTGGACAGTGCGCAGGTAATTTGGGCGGTCGAGCAAAAGGGCCATGAAGCTGTCCACCATGCCCTCGTAGTCTCCCTTTAATCCTTGCAGGTTGGCGAGCTCATAATGGTAACCATAGTTGTCGGTTCCCTCTTGGATGGCTTTTTGGTATGTGGCCAATGCGAGGTCCAATTGGTTGAGTTTGATGAAGGCCTCTGCCAGTCGTTTTGCAGGCCCACGGCCTTTTGGCAGGCTTTTTAGTGCTTCATTGAATGCCGCGTCTGCTTCCTCGGTTTTTCCGATGCGCAGGTACAGTGACCCGAGGTCCACATTGGCCGTGCTTTTGTCTTTTCGCTTCTTCAAACGGGACTTGACCACCTTTTCGGCAGCATTGAAGTCTTCCAGCTCAAGCAGGGTGTTCAGGTACATCTCGTAGGTCGAGGGGTCCTGTTTGTAGAGGTTGTCGAGGTAAAGCCGGGCTTGTTCGAAGGCACCGGTGTTGTAGTAATAGGTAGCCAGTTCAAGATCTCCTTGTCCTTGAACATGGAGCGAGAGTGCAATGGTGCCGATTATTATGGCGGCATGGCGAAGGAGGGCTTGTGCCTGCATCACAGTGGGGGTTCTGGAGGTGACGTCAGGGCAATGGATGCGGAGTCGGCCTTTTGTATTACCTCGTCTATGTCGCGCAAGCCGCGTTCGAGGAAATCGAGTGCGATGTCCATTTCCTCGAGCAGGTGGCTGGAGATGCGCAACTCGTCTTCGGTTGCCTTTCGGAAGTAGGCGGTGTCGATCGGGGCCCCCAACGCATCGACTTTGGCGCCGTCCACAATGGCTTCTACGAGGTTTCCTATTTGTCGTCGTGTGCGGTCGATTTCTTGGGAAATTCTTCGATGGCGACCGGGCTGTCTTTTGAGCATTCGCCTGCGCTCATCAAGCAATGAGAACGGCTTGCCTTGCTCGAGGTTCACAATGAAACCTTGCATCCGAGCCTCCACGACTGCCATGGCGCTGTCTACACGACCGAGAGCGGGGGCTGCTTCGTTGTGAGGCGCCAATGCGTATCTGGCTGCCGCACTGTCCACTTGAAGAAGGGTGTTTTGCAGGTCTTCGAGATACCGTGTGCCCGGTTTTGGGCCGCACGCGACAAGGACAAAACAGGGTATGCAGAGCCAGATTCTCATGTGATGCAGTCGAATCCGGTATAGGGTTGCAGAGCAGCTGGAATTTGGACGCCGTTTTCAGTCTGGTGGTTTTCGAGCAGGGCGGCAACGATTCGCGGCAGGGCCAGCGCACTGCCGTTGAGTGTGTGCACCAGTTGAGGTTTCCCTTCAGCGTTGCGGAACCGACATTGTAGGCGGTTTGCCTGGTAGGTCTCGAAGTTGGATACACTGGACACTTCCAGCCAACGCTGCTGGGCAGCAGACCAGACTTCGAGGTCAAAGGTCAAAGCGGAGGTGAAACCTAGGTCTCCGCCACAGAGGCGCAGTGTGCGGAAGGGAAGTTCGAGTTCGCGCAGGAGGCCTCGGACATGTTCCACCATTTCTTCAAGGGCCACATAGCTGTTTTCCGGTTTTTCAAGGCGGACGATCTCCACTTTATCGAATTGATGAAGTCGATTCAGCCCTCGGACGTCTTTGCCATAGGAGCCTGCTTCTCTTCGGAAACATGGCGTGTAACCGCAGAGCTGAACGGGTAAATCCTCTGACATGAGTAGGTCACCGCGAAACAGGTTGGTCAATGGAACTTCTGCGGTAGGAATCAGGTAGAGGTCGTCCTCGGTGCAGTGGTACATCTGTCCCTCTTTATCGGGAAGCTGCCCGGTTCCTCTGCCTGAACTCGGATTAACTAGGTGCGGCGGTATGAATTCTTCATAGCCGGCGGCGTCCGCTCTGTCTAGGAAGAATTGAATTAATGCGCGTTGGAGCTTGGCTCCTTTGCCGCGGTATACTGGAAACCCAGCACCGGTAATTTTCACACCGGCCTCGAAATCGATAAGCTTGTATTGGTCTGCCAGTTCCCAGTGGGGCTTGGCGTCGCTGTGCAGTTTGGGCTTTTCTCCTTCTTCTGCAACGATTTCGTTGTCCGCTTCGCTTTGGCCTGAGGGCACACTGTCGTGCGGGCGGTTGGGCAGTTCGAGTAGGGCTGACTCCTGCTCTTGAATTAGGGTTTTCTGTTTCTCGTCGAGCGCTTGAATGCGTTCCTTCAGCGCACCGACTTCTGCCCTGAGGGCTTCGGCCTCCTTTTTCCTTCCGCTTTTGAATAGGGTTCCAATTTCTCTGCTGGCTGCATTTTGCTCGGCCTTCAGATCGTCGACTTCTTTCTGTGTGGACCTGCGTTGCAGGTCAATTTCGAGGATTTGATCTAAAAGAGGGTTTGCGTCCAAGCCACGCTTGGCGAGGGCGGATTCAATGGCGGGACGATCGTGGCGGAGGGCCTGGAGGGTCAACATGGCATGTAAAAATACGACGGTGCCCCCGCCTTTTCAGGTGGGGGCACCGTCTGTGGCACCGAAAAGGGCGCCGAATTCATATCCTTTTGGATTTTGCTTCAGGCTTCGGCCGCTGGAACGACAGACACAAAGCTTTTGTTACCCTTGCGGCGACGGAATTCCACGATGCCATCTGTTAGGGCATACAAAGTATGATCCTTGCCGATTCCGACATTGTTGCCGGGGTGATGTTGCGTGCCGCGCTGACGAACGAGAATGTTGCCCGCGATGCAGACTTGACCGCCATAAATTTTGACGCCCAGTCGTTTGCTTTCCGATTCGCGACCGTTCTTGGTAGAGGCCGCCGCTTTTTTGTGAGCCATGGTTCTGGGGGTTAATTATTCTTCGCCTTTGTCTTTTGAAGCCTTTTTGGCAGCTGGCTTCTTTGGAGCCGCCTTCTTGGCTGCCGGCTTCTTTGGAGCCGCCTTCTTGGCAGCTGGCTTTTTAGGGGCTGCCTTCTTGGCTGCCGGCTTTTTAGGGGCTGCCTTCTTGGCTGCCGGCTTCTTAGCCGCGGGCTTATCTGCAGCTGTTTTTTTCGGTGCTGCTTTTCTCTTTGTTGCTGACTTAGCCTCCGCCTTTTCGTCTTTGAGCTCTTCTTTCTTTGGTGCCGCCTTTTTCTTGGCAGTTCCACCAAGCGTGATGCCCTTGATGACCAATTCGGTGAGAGACGGACGGAATCCGTTCATCTTCTGGTAACCTTTCCGGCGCTTCTTTTTGAAGACAAGCACCTTGTCACCTTTTAAGTGGCGTTCAACCGTTGCATTCACGGATGCGCCGGGGACTGCTGGGGCGCCAACGGACACTTTGGACCCGTCGTCCACGAGAAGCACTTGGTCAAAGCTGACTTTGGCACCTTCCTCGTGCTTGAGACGGTTCACATAGAGCCGTTGATCTTGCTGTACCTTGTATTGGTGCCCTGCAATTTCTACGATGGCGTACATGATGAGACCTCTGTTTTTTGAGGGGTGCGAAGATATGTGATTTCGCGCGGGGTTGAAAACTCAGGGCGAATTGGTTGCCATTCAAAGGGTCAACGCTTTGGGTTTATTCAGGACTCAGGAGTTTTGAAAGGCTTCCCAAATGCCGAAAGCGTCTGGATGGACGGCCACGGTGTGGTCCCAGTTTCGCGCCTTGAGTTCAGCTGATGTTGTGGCCCCAATTGCTACAATGTTGGGGGGTTGAGGGCTATTCCAAAGGCGGACGTTTGTGGGTGAGGTGAAGCAAACTGTGTCGCAGGCTGGTGCCAACTCGGTGTTGGGTTCAGTTGTATAATGGACCCAAGGATGCAGGCTGGCAGATGCAGCGCAGGTTTCCCAACGCTTCAGGCTTTGTTGGCTGTGGGGGATGGCCACAGACTCCTCAGGGGAGCACCCGTCAATAAAGGATTGCCAGGCGCCTACTGGGTCGCCATTTCCACAGAATTCGAGACGGCTACGGTCTTCAGGTTGAAGCGCCTCAGATGTCCCCGGCCCCGGTGTGGCAACCTTGACATTGGGGTTCTCGTGCAGCCAATCTGAGCAAGCGCGCACGGCGCCTGGACTTCCCAGCCATACCCAATCCATGGCGGTGTTGGGAATTGCTGGTTTTTTGAGAGGCACAGGGATTGCAGCTGGCCATTCAATGAGGGAGTCCCCGCTACCTTTTGCGAGTCGATGCAGTGTGTCGTGTGGTTTGGCGAGGCGCGTGATGAGAAGGCGCCGCGGATTCACTTCTTTGAGCTTTTGAAGGGCCTCTATGGAACCGGAGGCCAAGATGCGTCGCGGTCCAGTGCTGGCTTGGAGGAAACAACGCAGAGGGTGACTTGGGCCGGAGTGATGGGCGCCAAAGGGCAATTGGCAACCGCCTTCTAATTCGCGGAGAATGGCCCGCTCGTTTTCTATTGTTTGTGCTGTTTCTGGTGATTCCAGTTGGGTAAGCCAGGGTTTGCGAGGGTCCGATGCTCTCATTTGAAGGGCAAGGGCGCCTTGAGCAGGTGCAGGAACAAACTTTCTTGGGTCCAGTTTGTGAACGCGGAGATCGTCAAGGTCCAGATTGAGCCTTTCAATTCCGGCGGCTGCGAGGACGATGGCATCGTATCGGCCTTCTTTCAGACGTTGGATTCTGGTGGGGACGTTGCCCCTGAGGGCCTGAATGTTGAGGTCGGGCCGCAGGAGAAGGAGCTGATCCCGGCGGCGCGCAGAGGACGTGCCGACGGCACTCCCCTTTTTCAAGGGCAACCACGTTGCACTGCGGTGGGCTTTGGGGTGGACCAGTAAAACATCTTCGGCTGAGGCTCGGGCGGGGACGGCGGCGATACAAAGCCCCTCGGGTTGTTGTGTTTCGAGGTCCTTGTGGCTGTGGACTGCAAGGTCGATGTCGTTCGCGAGGAGTGCCAATTCGATTTCTTTTGTGAAGAAGCCTTTGCCCTCGAGTTTATCGAATGCATGAACCTGCTCTCTGTCACCTTGCGTGGACAAAACATGGATTTCACATGTACCGCCACGCTGTTCAATGAGGTCTCGCACATGGTGAGCTTGCCACATTGCGAGGTCGCTCCCTCGTGTGCCTATCCGGAAATGTGGGGTGTCGGACATGCTGCTCAGGATCCGGGCTTGTCGAGTTGTTCCATGACCGCTTTCCGTGCCAATTTCATGGGAACGGAGAGGTACTTTTTTTCGAGGTAGGTCACGATTCTGTCCACCAGATTCCGGGTATCTCCATCCAGCTCTTCTAGTTCGTTCGCAAACACATCTCCGAGGGCAGTACTTCGAACGGCGGCGAGAAGGGCGGGCAATTCCTTCAGGGCGAGTTCGACTTCTCGCTGTTGCAAGCGTTGGGTCAAGCTGATGACCGCGGAATCGATGATGCGTTGACAATCCCCCAAGGCCGCCCTGCGTCCTTCCGTGTTTTGATCGGCAATTGGTTTCAGCGCGGCGATGTCGACAACCTCTATATCGGTTCGGTTTCTGATTGAAGCGCCTAGACCTGAGGGGACGCTCAGGTCCAAGATGAATGTGTTGCCTGATGGCAGCAGTTCTTCTCGTGCATCGTCGATCACCAAGGCATCACTACCGGTGCACAAGAAAATTGCTGCGGGCTTCGATGCAATGGATGCGTCCAGCGTTTCTAATGATCCCCATTCCCAACCCCTGGGTTCTGCGAGGGCCCGGGCTTTCGCCATTGTGCGGTTGAGCACGCGCACATCAGTGTATCCTTGTTTTTCAAGATATCTGGCAATGTTGGCGTTGGTTTGGCCTGCACCGACCATCAATATGGGGGAGTCAGGGGCAATGGCCTTGGCCAAAAAGGCTTTCCAGCCTAGGGCATTGACAGAAACACTGTTTTTGGCAATATCCGTCTTGGTGAATACTTGTTTGGCCGTTTCTATGACGATGCGCTCAGTGATGCGGAGCTGGTCTTCGGCCAAACCCCATTCTCTTGATCGCTCCATGGCCGACCTCACCTGTGTCAGAATCTCCCGTTCGCCGAGCACCATAGATTCAAGTCCTGCCGCGACACGCAATAGGTGTCGGACCGCTTCGTCTCCGTGAAGAACCATTGCGTTGGCCATGAAGGACTTGATGTCCTCAGCATCGGGATCGAAAGTTTGGAAGAGTTGTTGGAGGCGCCCCATACAGAAATACGCCTCGTCCACCATGATAAATTCCACGCGATTGCAGGTGGTCAGGTATGCGATACCTTGTATACCGAGATGGGCTTTGAGATGAGCCAAGAATGTTTTTTGCTGGTCTTCTGGCACGTGCAGCTTGCCCAACTGCTCAATGGTTGCGTTCCTGTGGTTCAGGGAGACGATATGAAGATTTGCCGGCTTCACGTTAATTGCAAAGGTCGGTCACGCTTTTTTTTTGCCAAGGATTCAAGTCCTTGGGCTGCGCGACCATTTTCACAAGAAGAACAAAATGAAGAAGGCGAGCCAAAATGGCCCGCCTTCTTTGCGTTGTCATTAGCACGCGGAATCAACCACTGCACATTTCGCAGTCGGGCCCATTGTCAATAGAGCAAGCGGCCACCTGCTCGTCGTGAGACATTTCTTTGACATCCTTAGTGGGCTTAGCCTCTTCAGCGGGTTGCTCTTTGTACTTTTTGTCTACGGTGAACTTGATGGCGTCCGTAGCAGCTTTTGTACGGAGGTAGTACATGCCGGTTTTGAGGCCTGCGCGCCAGGCATGGAAGTGCATGGACGTCAATTTGGGCGCGTTGGCATTCTCCATGAACACATTCAGCGACTGGGATTGGCAGATGTAAGCCCCCCGGTCCGCAGCCATATCCAAGATGGCCCGTTGGGAAATTTCCCATGCTGTTCGGTACAAAATCTTCAGGTTATCCGGGATGTTGGGGATGCCCTGGATGGACCCGTTGGCGGCAATCAGCTGGTTTTTCATGTCCGCATCCCACAGGCCGAGCTTGGTTAAGTCGCGGAGCAGATGGTTGTTGACCACGATGAACTCACCGCTGAGAGTGCGACGGGTGTAGATGTTGGACGTGTATGGCTCGAAGCATTCGTTGTTGCCTAAGATTTGGGCTGTGGATGCCGTTGGCATTGGGGCCACCAAAAGGCTGTTTCGCATGCCATTCTCCATAATCTCCTCTTTAAGGACGTTCCACTCCCAACGGTCACTTGGGGTGACGCCCCACATGTCGAATTGGAGTTGTCCTTTGGACGCCGGGGATCCTTGGAAACTTTCGTAAGGGCCTTCATCAATGGCGAGGTCTTTTGATGCGCAGCAAGCCGCGTAGTAAATAGTCTCAAATATGTCTTTGTTGAGTTGGATTGCTTCTTCCGAATCGAAAGGATAACGCATCATGATAAACGCGTCTGCCAAACCTTGAACGCCCAGTCCAACAGGTCGGTGGCGCATATTAGAGTTGCGCGCTTCGGGAATTGGATAGTAATTCCTGTCGATAACCCGGTTGAGGTTTCTAGTGACCTGATAGGTCACTTCAAACAACTTGTCGTGGTCAAATGTGCCATCAGATGTGACAAACTTGGGCAGAGCAATAGAAGCCAGATTGCAAACTGCAACCTCGTCCTTTGCCGTGTACTCAACGATTTCGGTGCAGAGGTTCGAGCAGCGAATAGTGCCCAAGTTCTGCTGGTTGGACTTGCTGTTTGCAGCGTCCTTGTAAAGCATGTAGGGAACACCGGTTTCAATTTGATTCTCGACAATTTTGAACCAGAGTTCTTGGGCCTTGATGGTTTTGCGTCCCTTGCCTTCGGCTTCGTACTTCTCGTACAGTGCCTCGAATTCAGGTCCCCAGCTGTCAGGAAGGCCTGGGCACTCATTGGGACACATTAAAGTCCAGTCGCCATCCTCCTCTACGCGCTTCATAAAGAGATCGGGAACCCACAGGGCATAGAACAAGTCGCGCGCGCGCTGTTCTTCCTTTCCATGGTTCTTTTTGAGGTCGAGGAAGTCGAAGATGTCAGCATGCCACGGTTCGATGTAGACTGCAAATGAGCCTTTACGTTTCCCACCGCCTTGGTCGACATAACGTGCCGTGTCATTGAATACTCGGAGCATGGGAACGATGCCATTGGATGTCCCGTTGGTTCCTCGGATATACGATCCGGTAGCCCTGATGTCGTGAATGGCCAAGCCAATGCCCCCTGCGTTTTGGGAGATTTTTGCGCACTGCTTGAGTGTATCGTAAATGCCACTTATGCTGTCTTCTTGTGTTGTGAGAAGGAAGCAGCTTGACATTTGAGGCTTCGGTGTTCCCGCGTTGAACAGCGTGGGGGTGGCATGGGTAAACCAACCCTCGGACATCATGTTGTAGGTCTTAATTGCGTTCTCAATATCGTCCTTGTGGATGCCCACGGACACCCGCATCAACATATGTTGAGGGCGCTCGTAGACTTCGCCGTCCAGCTTGAGTAGGTATGAACGCTCAAGTGTCTTGAACCCGAAGTAGTCATAACTGAAGTCGCGATCGTAAATAATAGCGGAGTCAAGTTCTTCGGAGTTTGCTTCGATGATTTCCATTACATCGTCAGCAATAAGACTGGCGTCTTCCTTGGTTACCGGGTCTTTGTAAGTATGCAAGTCACGCATCACCTCGGTGAACGACTTTTTGGTCGTTTTGTGCAAGTTGGAAACGGCAATTCGAGAGGCGATCTGGGCGTAGTCAGGGTGGTTCACCGCATTTGTAGCGGCTACCTCTGCTGCTAGGTTGTCGAGTTCCGATGTGGTTACGCCATCATAGACACCTTCGATGACCCGCATGGCCACTGAAACGGGGTCCACATTCTGGTGAAGGCCATAGCAA
Organism: Crocinitomicaceae bacterium; assembly: GCA_002720375.1. GTDB lineage: Bacteria > Bacteroidota > Bacteroidia > Flavobacteriales_D > Sanyastnellaceae > UBA8752. The sequence goes on from PBIE01000036.1 coordinate 13,456, forward strand.
AGCTTTTTCACTCTGGCGGTGATTTTGTCGAATTGGACTTGTTCCCGGCGTCCATCCCGCTTGACAACATACATGTGTTTCGGCTGGGTTTAACCTCTGTTTTAGAGGCTGAGGTTCATATGACCGGAGCGTTAATGGCTCCGGGGATTAGGTGTTCCGTTAAGGTTGATTCGGATGCCGAAGCAAAACCCGTTGAGTGGATCCATCTTCGGTCGGCACTTCCAAGTTGAGAATTGTTCGCGCCGGTTTTTCGGTTGGGGTGGGGGCAGTTTTGAACTTTTTCCCCGTGGATATCAGAAGTCCGCGTCCAACGTAAAGCCATGGTTGTCGCTTTCCCCACTAGAACCGCTGACTCCGGCCTTTTGATACTCGGCGACCCGCTTTTCGAAAAAGTTTGTCTTACCCTGCAGCGAAATCATCTCCATGAAGTCGAATGGGTTGGCCGTGTTGTAGATTTTATCGTTCCCGAGTTCCACAAGCAGGCGATCGGCTACGAATTCGATGTATTGGCTCATCAAGTCAGAGTTCATTCCAATGAGGCGAACGGGTAAAGCGTCGCAGATGAATTCCTTTTCGATTTCTACCGCATCGCGGATGATTTTCTCGACCGTCGCTTTTGGCATTTTGTTGACCAGGTGACGGGTGTAAAGCAGACAAGCAAAGTCGCAGTGCATGCCTTCGTCCCGAGAAATTAATTCATTTGAGAAACTCAGCCCTGGCATAAGACCGCGCTTCTTTAGCCAGAAGATGGAGCAGAAGCTACCACTGAAGAAGATGCCCTCTACGGCTGCAAATGCGACAATGCGCTCAGCGAAGCTGCCGTTCTCAATCCACTCGAGCGCCCAGTCTGCCTTCTTCTTCACGCAATCGAGGGTTTCGATGGCGTTGAACAGGTGATTCTTTTCCTCTTTGTCTTTGATGTAGGTGTCAATCAAAAGAGAGTAGGTCTCCGAATGAATGTTCTCCATCATGATTTGGAAACCGTAGAAAAATTTCGCTTCTGTGTACTGCACTTCTGCGACAAAATTCTCCGCGAGGTTCTCATTGACAATGCCGTCGGACGCAGCGAAGAAGGCGAGGATGTGCTTGATGAAATAGCGTTCATCGTCATTCAGCTTCTCGCTCCAGTCCACCAGGTCAGCGGCGAGGTCGATTTCTTCCGCCGTCCAAAAGCTGGCTTCTGATTTTTTGTAGAACGCCCAGATGTCGTCGTGCTGAATCGGGAACAGGACAAAGCGGTTCGGGTTATCCTCGAGGATGGGTTCGCTTACTGTCGTGTTCTCGGGAAGCACAGCGTCAATCGATATTTGACCTGGGTTGGGGTCAGTCGTGGTGGTACTTGCGATGGGGTCCTGGGAGGTTCCGTTTTGCTCGTCAATCATGGTGGCGGAGGTGTATAATCTGAACTACTAACGCTGATTTGAAAAATTCAATTCAATGGGCGGATGTCAAATCTCTGATGAGGCTTTCGGTCTGACAATCTCAAAGGATGAATAGGGTGATTCTTTTGTCAACACGACTATGGATATCGAAGTTAAATCGCTTTAAATCAGAATCTTGAATTGTTGATTGGTGCCTAGGCATTGCGGCGGCGGGAATGAAAATCCCCCCATCGGGGGAGGCGCTCGAGGAGGGGATGAAAAATGATGGCGTATAACGCACTTGTCGATGGGTTGGGGTTTGGGTTGCGGATTGAATGAGGACTTTTGGCACGGAATGGCGGTGGGTTCGCCCTTAATTTTGTGTCATTCCTGAGGGGCGTGGATGATTTCGTCAATGCTTTCGGAAAGGAACAACCTGCACCCATGATTGGAGCTTTCAATAAAATCGTCAAGCGCCTTGTTGGCGACAAGGCGGCCACGGATGTCCAAGCCATCAAGCCGGCTATTGATGCGATTCACGCCTTTGATTCTGAGATGGCGAGCCTATCTGACGATGGCCTGCGTGAGCGGAGTGCGGATTTGAAGCATCGCATTCTCGCCCATGTTCATGGGTTGGTCGCGGAGTCTGAGGAGCTCAAAACCCAAGTGGTTTCCAACCCCGCCATGTCCTTTGAAGCCAAAGAGGCGATCTATGATCAAGTGGATGGTCTGGAAAAATCGATTGACACCAGTTTGGAGGAGGTGTTGGAAGAATTGATGCCGGAGGCGTTTGCCTTGCTGAAAGAAACGGCCCGTCGTTTTTCGGCAGACGAGGAAGTGGATGTTGTGGCGACCGACATGGACCGCGATTTGGCATCGCAGCGGGATTTTGTGAGCATAGATGGAGATCGCGCCAAATGGTCGAGTAAGTGGAGTGCTGCAGGCTCCATCGTGGAGTGGAACATGGTGCATTACGACGTGCAGCTCATTGGAGGTGTTGCCCTGCACAGGGGTAAGGTGGCAGAAATGCAAACGGGAGAGGGTAAAACGTTGGTCGCCACGCTCCCTGTGTTTTTGAATGCATTGACGGGCCGCGGTGTGCACCTTGTTACCGTTAATGATTATTTAGCCAGAAGGGACTGCGAATGGATGGGTCCAATCTTTCAATTTCACGGCTTGACGGTCGATTGCATAGACCGCCACCAACCGAATTCGGAGCAGCGGCGCGAGGCGTACAAGTGTGACATCGTCTACGGAACCAACAACGAGTTTGGCTTCGATTATCTACGAGACAATATGGCCATGAGGCCGGACCAACTCGTCCAGCGAAAGCACCATTATGCCATCGTCGACGAGGTGGACAGTGTTCTCATCGATGAGGCGCGAACGCCCCTCATTATCTCTGGACCCACACCCAAAGGCGACGAGCATGAGTTTGAGCAACTCAAGCCCAAGGTGGTCCAGCTTTTCCAGAAGCAGCGTCAGGCGGTCAATGGCTTTATAACGGAGTCGAAGAAGAAGTTGGGGACAGAAGGTGCTGACAAGGAGACGATTCGGACGGGCGGGTTGGCCCTCTTCCGCGCTTTCCGGGGACTCCCTAAGACCAAGTCGCTAATTAAGTTTCTGAGCGAGGAGGGTGTGCGCCAGCAAATGCTCAAGACGGAGGCATTTTATCTGCAAGACAACAAGCGGATGATGCCCGAGGCAGATGAAGCGCTTTTTTTCGTCATTGACGAAAAGCAAAACCAAGTGGAGCTAACGGAGTTGGGCATTGCGACCCTGACGGCCAACATGGAGGACGACCACTTCTTCACGATGCCAGATGTGCCCGGAACCTTAGTGGCCATCGACGCATCGGAGGATTCGGATGACGTGAAGCAAGAGAAGCGGGAGACGCTGTTCCGCGAGCAGGCTGTTAAATCAGCGCGCTTGCACACGATGAACCAGTTGCTCAAATCGTATGCGTTGTTCGAGAAGGACGTGGACTATGTGGTGATGGACAACAAGGTGAAGATTGTCGACGAGCAGACGGGGCGAATCATGGAGGGGCGACGGTATTCCGATGGGTTGCACCAAGCCATTGAGGCCAAGGAGGGTGTGCGCATTGAGGCGGCTACCCAGACGTATGCCACCATTACGCTTCAGAACTACTTCCGGATGTACCACAAGCTCGCCGGCATGACGGGTACGGCAGAGACAGAGGCCCAAGAGCTGTGGGATATCTACAAGCTCGACGTAATGAGCATCCCCACCAATCGGCCCATTGCCAGACTTGACGATGAGGACTTGGTCTTCAAGACGAAGCGCGAAAAGTTCAACGCGGTGATTGACGATGTTGTCAAGTTGCGCGAGGATGGTCGCCCTGTGCTGGTTGGAACCACGACTGTCGAGGTCAGCGAGCTGCTGAGTCGGATGCTCGACATGCGGAAGATTGAGCACCAAGTGCTCAACGCCAAGCGACACCAAGCGGAGGCTGAGGTTGTGGCCAAAGCCGGGCAGCCGGGTGCGGTCACCATTGCGACCAATATGGCCGGCCGCGGAACGGACATCAAGCTGTCTGACGAGGTCAAGGCTGCAGGGGGGCTGGCCATCATCGGCACAGAGCGCCATGACAGCCGAAGGGTGGACCGCCAATTGCGCGGCCGCTCAGGACGTCAGGGAGACCCCGGAAGCAGTCAATTTTATGTCTCGCTTGAAGACGATTTGATGCGCCTCTTCCAAAGTGAACGGGTGTCCAAGATGATGGACCGCTTAGGCCACCAGGAGGGGGAGGTCATCCAGCACTCCATGATCACCAAATCTATTGAGCGCGCTCAGCGGAAGGTGGAGGAAAATAACTTTGGGGTCAGGAAACGGCTGTTGGAATACGACGATGTCATGAACAGCCAGCGCGAGGTGATTTATCGTCGCCGTAGAAATGCACTGCATGGAGAGCGGCTCAAATTTGATATCTCAGGGATGTTCTATGAGCTGGCAGACCAGCTCATCACGGAGTTTCTTCCATCTAAGGATTACGATTCTCTAAGGATTCGCACCCTTGCTGAACTAGGGGTAGACCCGCCTTTCTCGGCTTCAGAATTTGGAACAGGAATACCTGAAGCTCAGTCCCAGTCTTTGCATTCCACAGCTGAAAAGCACTACCAGCAGCGAATGGCCTCGCTGGCAGCGCATGCGCACCCCGTCATTCAGCGGGTTTATGAAGACGACTCAAATCAGTTCGTCAACATCGCTGTTCCATTCACAGATGGTCGCCGCAACATGCAAGTTTTGACCAACATTCAGAAAGCGGTGGACAGTTCTGGCACCTCGCTTGTCGATGAGTTGGAAAAGTCGGTGGTGCTCGGGGTCCTCGATCAACTTTGGAAGGAACACCTGCGCAACATGGATGACCTCAGATCGAATGTGCAGCATGCCCGATTCGAGCAGAAGGATCCTCTGCTCATTTACAAGTTTGAGTCTTATGAGCTCTTCAAGCACATGGTTCAGAAGATGAACCAGGATGTGGCGAGTTTCCTGTTGAAGTGCCAGCTTCCGAGCCAGCCTGATCAGGTTCGCCGGGCGCCGGGTGACCGTCCGCAGCAGACTCCGAGGGTGCAGACCTCCAAGCAAGGTGTCCAAAACCTCAATGAGCAACGCATTGCCGCTGCACGCGCTCAGGGTGGGGTTCAGGGACGGCCAGGAGCTGGAGGGGGGGCCGGTGTTCCCGGTGTGCCACCTCCTCCCAAGCCCACCCAGCCTATTCGAAGTGAAAAGAAGTATGGGCGAAATGATCTTGTGACCATCCGCAGAGGGGATGAGGTCCAAGAGTTGAAATACAAGAAGGCGGAGGTTCTGCTGGCCCAGGGTTGGCAGATTCAAGAAGA
>PBIE01000037.1 GCA_002720375.1 Crocinitomicaceae bacterium
CCCATGACCAACGGACAACGATTCCGAGGGGCGTTCATCACGGTGACGTCCCTCTTTTTTATGTGGGGATTCATCACCGTCATGGTGGATGCCTTGATCCCCCGTCTCAAAGACGTCTTTGAACTGACATACCTACAAGCTGGATTGGTCCAGTTCGCTTGGTTTACCGCCTATGGCATCATCTCCATTCCTGGAGGTCGATTGATTAAGCGATTGGGGTACAAGAATGGCATATTAATCGGCCTTTCCCTCGCCGCATTGGGCTGTCTCATTTTTTACCCTGCTGCGTCGACCAGGATGTTCAGTCTGTTCTTGCTCGCTTTGTTTGTGGTGGCTTCGGGCATCACAGTTTTACAGGTGGCAGCCAACCCTTACATCTCGGTTTTGGGTCCGGAAGAAGGAGCTTCGAGTCGCCTGAATCTAGCCCAAGCGTTTAACTCCTTGGGAACGACCATTGCGCCCATCATTAGTGCGACATATCTGCTCTCGGACAAGGTGAAAACAGGAGCTGAGCAAGCGGCATTGGCTCCTGAGGCACTGGAGATGTATCGGGTGTCTGAAGCAGCCGCAGTTCAGGTTCCTTTTGTTGTCTTGGCATTGGCTTTCCTTTTGCTTGCCGGAGTGATTGCCATGGTCAAGCTGCCCAAGATTCTGGAAGGTGGAACCTCAGGCACTTCATTTTCTGAGGTCCTGAAAGACCGGCGGCTGTTGGCTGGTGCTGCGGGTATTTTCGTTTATGTCGGAGCTGAGGTGGCTTTGGGTAGCTACATGGTCAATTACGGTATGAACCTCGGTGTTCACGAAATGATTGAGGATACACCCTTGCTCCGAAAAATGGCAGAGTTGGCCGCATCCATTAAAGGAAAAGCCGTTGCAGGCATGGACCCCAAAGGGCAACTTGGTGTTTTGTTGACCTTTTATTGGGGAGGGGCCATGGTTGGACGGTTTATTGGTGCGGGGCTTATGCAGCGTATCAAGCCGGGAGTGCTCCTTGGGATTTTTGCTGGACTGGCTTCTTTGCTTGTGATGACCAGCATGTTCACTGCTGGGTTGACAGCACTGATGGCTTTGCTTCTCGTGGGCCTCTGTAATTCCATTATGTTCCCCACAATCTTCACTCTAGGTATAGAGAAGTTGGGAGATGCAAAGCCCCAAGGGAGCGGTGTTTTGTGCACGGCAATTGTGGGCGGAGCGGTAATACCACCTGCTTTTGGAGCTTTGGTGGACGCGTCTGGATTTATCGTCGCGATGATCTTGCCCCTTCTGTGTTATGCTTATATCGCTGGTTTTGGTTACTCTGCGTCACGAGACTGATTGATTTCAGCGGGGGAGAGTACTTGCTTTTCTAGAGAAGAAAACTGTTGAGAAACCAGTTTAGAAGTTTCACAATTGATTTCTGAGCCTTTGGTCAATGGGCTCTCAGTGTGTTTTTTAGGGAACGTTTTGAGGGTTGGACTGTTGTCTAATTGAAGAAAGCGAAATGGCGAAGAAGAAAAAGACCAAGGAATTGCAGCCCAACATCAAGGTGAGGCTGGATGGAAGAACCGTGATTACGGTGAGGGACCCAAGTAAATTGGATTTTTGGCGGGAGAAATACCCTAAGCTGGAGATTCTCGAAGAGAAATAATTCGGGAGATTTGCTCAACGAAAAAGGCCACCCAAAAGGTGGCCTTTTTCGTTAGTTGTTTTAAGGCGATCAGGCCATTTGGACCAAGCGCTCACTTTCCATGTTAAGTGACTCTCGTCCCTTTTTGGTTAACATGTAGCCGTTCTTGTTTTGAATCAGCCCATCGAGGTAGAGACGCGTAATCCGTTCGCCAATTCTGGCTTGTCCAACACTGAGTGTGACGTCTCCTTCAATCCTCTTCCAAAAGTTGCGTTCAAGCGCTGCTAGTCGAATGTGTTCCTGCTGTTCTCGCTTGTGTTGCTGAACGATGTCCAGAATCATGAGGTCGTGCTTGTCCATTTGGTTGTGAATCGGTCTCGGTGAGTTAAAACGAACAATTCGTTTTCGGCAGGCAATCTATAGGAGCGGCCTTCATTTTCTCGACTTTTCATCGAGCAGATATGGACAACTTGTTAACGCTTTGAACTCATGGGCTTAAAAATGCCACAGCCCTACTGATGAAGCATTCTGACGACATAATCCCTAAGTCGGCTGGGGTGGTTCCCAGGCTGGATTGGCGTGTTACATCGAAGTTTCCGATGTCGCTCATCCTTTTGCACAAGTTGGATTTGAATCCCGCGTTGGGCCGCCCAATTGAGGGTGTCCAACAATTGGTTCTTTTCAAAAGAGCACAGGACATGCGGTCCGGAGTCGAGAACCATAGACGGGCTCCACCACGGGCATCGATGTCCGGTTCGCATTTCCACAAAACTGGACCAGGGTTCATTGGGCTCCATACCAGGGCCCAAGAGGAGAAGACTTTGAACGCTGTGGTGTGGAAACGGCCCTTCAATGCGCCACCCTTGAAGCCAATACCATTGCCAAAGCAAACGAATCCGAATAGAGCGAAATCCAAAAGGTTTGCCGCGAGCTTTGTGCATCATTCGCCGGGGTTGTTCTAACCCCATGTTCCGCGTTTGGTGTCCTCTTGTAGAGCAGCCGAGAGGACAGAGAGAAACTCATTTCGTCGAATGTGGCGCGCCCCGAGCGATTCCAAATGCGGGTTCATGATCTGGCAATCGATGCAATCAAATCGCCATCGGTCGAGTTGTCGGGCCAAGGTGATAAAAGCGACCTTACTCGCATTGGACGATCGGGCAAACATGCTTTCGCCAAAAAACATCGAGCCTAGGGAAACGCCATAGAGTCCGCCCACGAGGTCACCGTCATCATCCCAAGCCTCCACGCTGTGGGCGAAACCCAATTCGTGCAAAGTGAGGTAGGCATTGACAAAATCGTCGGTAATCCATGTGCCCTCACCAGGCCGGTCCGCACAACCTCGCATGACCCCCTCAAAGTCTTGGTCAAAACTGATGGTATACACGGCCTGGTTCAGCACATTCCGCATGCTTTTGGAAACCTTTACTTTGGACGGGTGCAAGATGGCTCGTGGGTCGGGAGACCACCATAACAATGGGTCTTCGGGCGCTGACCAAGGAAAGATGCCCCGCTCATAGGCGAGTAGCAACCGGTCTGGACTGAGGTCGCCACCGATGGCGACCAACCCATCCTCTCCAAAGTGTTCCGCTGGCGGAAACCAAAGTTCTGAACTCAAATGCAACACAGTAATGCGAAATTAGTGCCCCGGAACTCCATCAGACAGACGATAATGCTAAAGGATGGCAAGGTGCCCAACGATAGGAAAGCACTTGAAAGAGTGAGCTCATGGGAAAAGGCTGGATGTCCTTTGCCGGGCCCAGAATCCCACGCTCATTTTATGCCGTTTGGTCGAACTTCTGCGGAGGAGGCCAGAAGTGTGGGGCGCTTGGGTGTGGATTTCAAAGAGGCTGCTGTGTTCATCGGAATCGAGTCTGACGGCCATGTCGTGCTGATTGAGCGTGCGCCTAATGGCGGAGTGCACGGTGGGCAAATGGCCCTTCCAGGAGGCGCTCGGGAAGCTGGAGAGAGTCTCCCTATGTGTGCGCTCAGAGAATGGCGAGAAGAACTTGGGCTCAACCCAAGCTACAGTCCAAATTCAGCCCCTGTCAGCCTGACAGAGGTCCATGTCGCCCCCAGCGGATTCATTGTGAGGCCATACCTTGCCCGAGTCGAGCTGTCGGAAGTACTCCAGTTTGATCGCTCAGAAGTGGCGGCTATACATCGCATTGGACTTGCTGATTTATTGGATGAGACTCACTCCCAAAATCAGAAGGTGCGCGCCGGAGGAGAGAACGGTTTTGTGTTTTCGGCTCCCGGATTTTCCTTTCCTGGTATACCCTTCATCTGGGGAGCCACGGCAATGATATTGGGGGAGCTAAAGGCCATCCTAGTTTCTGCAGAGGGCTGAGGTTTCTAATTTTGTTCCCATGGAAAAGAAGCAGTCCAAGGCGTTGGCTGAATTGCACAGCGCATTGCATTCGCCCGTGGCAGAAATGCGCGATGCGGCGCTCAAACGGGTCAAGCAGGAAGGAGAGATTTCTACGGTTGCAGAGCTCATTCGGCTGCGTGGGGAGACAGATGAGGAGGGGGTTCGCCGGGCCGTGGATGAGGTCTTGCGAGGACTGAAACTCGAAGGCGCAGGAGAAGCTCTGCTTTCTGGTGCACTTGATTCCCAAAACGCGGAACAACTGCCAGAATTGCTGGCGTGTCTCTGGGAATGCGGAGGTTCTGCTGAAGGTCATTTGAAGGCCCTGTCTCAAAAGTGTGTTGAAATGGGCATGCCGGTAATGGTTGAAGCCCTCACCCTATTTGAGGCCTTGCCGGAGTGGTTGGAGGATGAAGGAGACCTTTTGGAGGCCATGCTCATTCTGAAACAGGGTGCGCAAGCACTCGAAGGAGGAAATGCTGAAGCCGAGGTGGCGATGTTGGGAATGATGTGGAAAGAGTTGGCCAGTCGGGAGCGGGCCTGATCGTTAGGTTTGGATTACGCCAGTTCGAAAAGGGGGCTCGGGAGGCGCCCCATCTATGGCGGCGATGCCTTCTGAGATCCAGCTTCGGGTCTCCCTTGGGTCTACGATGGCGTCCACCCACAATCGGGCAGCGGCATAATAAGGCGAGGTTTGCTCGGCATATCGCTTTTCAATCTCCTCGCGCAAGGTCGCTTCTTGTTCTGGTGTGACCTCAGCACCCTTTTTCTTCCGTCTGGCCACCTCAATCTGGAGCAGCACACCGGCTGCTTGAGCGCCGCCCATTACCGCCAATTCAGCAGTGGGCCATGCCACGATAAACTTGGGGTCATATGCTTTTCCGCACAATGCGTAGTTGCCAGCTCCGTAGCTGTTGCCGACCACGACTGTGAATTTTGGGACAGTGGAATTGGCCATGGCATTGACCAATTTCGCCCCATCCTTGATGATGCCTCCTTGCTCGCTCTTTGATCCGACCATAAAGCCGGTGACATCTTGGAGGAACACGAGGGGCAGTCCTTTCTGATTGCAATTCATGATGAACCGAGCCGCTTTGTCTGCACTGTCCGAGTATATGACGCCGCCAAACTGCGTTCCCGTTGTTGCGCTTTTCACCAGCATCCTCTGGTTGGCAACTATGCCAACTTTCCATCCGTCAATTTTCCCAGTTGCGCACAAGAGCGTCTTTCCGAAATCCTTCTTGAATTCGGTGAATTTCCCGTCGTCAAGGAGGCCTTTGAGCAACATGCGACCGTCATAGGGCTCGCGACGGGATTCAGGCAACACGCCCAGCAGCTGTTCGCCGGTCAGGCCGGGCGCCGCCGGGGTTTCTCTTCCATAGGCCCTGATGCTGGGGCGGTGTGCACGGTGGGCGGCGAGCTCGCGGAGAAGCGCAATGGCCTCCCGGTCGTTTTCTACAACGTGGTCAACCACACCTGAGATGCTGCCGTGCATGTCCGCTCCGCCAAGGGTCTCGGCATCCACATCCTCGCCGATGGCAGCGCGAACCAGATACGGTCCTGCCAGAAAAATGCTTCCCGTTCCCCGAACAATGATGCTCTCATCGCTCATGATGGGCAAATAGGCGCCGCCCGCGACACAACTGCCCATGACCGCAGCGAGTTGTGGAATTCCAGCGGCACTTAACCTGGCGTTGTTCCTGAAAATGCGCCCAAAGTGCTCCTTGTCAGGGAAGATTTCGTCTTGCATGGGAAGGTAGACCCCCGCACTGTCCACCAGGTAGAGTATGGGCAAATGGAGTTCAAAGGCCAGTTCTTGCGCTCGTAGGTGTTTCTTCCCGGTAATGGGAAACCATGCCCCAGCCTTGACCGTGGCGTCATTGGCCACCACGATGCAGCGCACCCCGGATACATGGCCGACGACGACTGCGCAGCCGCCGCCCGGACATCCCCCGTGCTCTTCATACATGCCCAATCCGGCAAGGCCACCGATCTCGAGTAGAGGGGCACCTTCGTCGAACAGAAGGTCGAGGCGTTCTCTCGTGGTCAATTTCCCTTTGGCGTGTTCCTTTTCGATGCGCTTTACGCCTCCTCCTAAGCGCGCGGTTTGAAGCCGATGATCGAGTTCGGATAGCTTCAGTTTCATCGCGTCCACCTTGCGCTGCAGTTCAATTTCTTCAGTAGATACGGGCATGTCCGGTCATTGCGAGTCGCATCTAAGGTACGGCCTCATGTGCCCGTGTACTTTTGATGTATGCTTTGGGTTTCACCCTGCGCCACATCGCTACGATGAGAACAGCTGCATATCCCCTAATGCTTGTCGTGGGTTTCATGGCCTCGATTGCGTCAGCTTTCCTCGGGTGCGGGACTGAGTCGGAAGGAATTACATCGCCTCCGGGCCAAGTTATTCGGCAAGTGGCGGTTGTGGACGACAATGAAAATGAAGTTCGTTGGGCTTCAGGGTTTGGTTTTCGATATGGGGGAGAGGTGTTGTGGCTGGCCCATGACGGAGATACGACGTGGTGGGTTCACTCAGGGTCTATTGCGCCGGTGAATCGCTGCACCGTGTTGCCAGAATCAAAGCACATTGCATTGGCGACGTGGTCCACTACCCACGTTCCATTTGTTCGGGCTTCTGGAGCATTGGACCAATGGACGGCGAGCGGGTATTTGGACCGTGTGGATGCAGGGTCGGACGCCGGTCGGGTCTCACTCGGTGGGGATGCGGGCCTGGATGAGGAAATGCTCCTTGCGAGTGGCGCGGACGTGCTGACATCATACCCCTTTGGAGACCCCATGATGGGGGTTGAGGAGAGAACAGGAATCCCAGTCATGGCCCTCGCTGAATATGCGGAAACACATCCCCTAGGAAGGGCTGAGTTCATAAAGGTTTTTGGGTGGTTGACAGGAAGGTTGGAAGAGGCGAAAAGCGCATTTGAAGAAGTAGAGACAGCGTATGTCCAGGCCCGAGATGCTGGTTTGAAGGCAGCACGTACTGAGGGAAGGCCTGTCGTTTTCGCCGGGAGTTCGCAGGGTGGAAAATGGACGGCTCCAGGTCCAGACGGTTTGGTTGCAAAGTTGCTGGAAGATGCGGGAGGTGCCTATGCATTTGGTGAGGGCAGGACAATTTCCCTTGGGCTCAAAATTGTGGGTTCAAATTTTGAGGTGGAGACAGAGCAGTGTGCTCTGATTGCTGCAGATTGCGATGCCTTTGGAAAAGTGGTGTTCGCACCAGAAGGATGGAGGGTATCCGATGCCGTAGCGGAAGCACCCTGGTTTGATTTTCAGGACCGCATGGCGTTTCACTGCAACACTGCAGAGGTGGATTATTTCGGAGAGGCCATCATGGAGCCTCATGAGATGCTCGCTGACTTGGTACACTTGTTTCATCCGTCCTGTGGAGCCCGTGATTTTGTTTATTTCCAGCCAACATTGCCGTGATGGGACAAAAAATTTCCATGATTTTAGGCGGTTTGTGGCTGTTTTTTTTCTGCACAGGCCTGTTCTCGGGGCCGGCGGCGTTGACTTGGGCTGAACAATGGACTGCACTTTGGTCTAATCAAGGCGTGGTGAGTACCATCCTCTGGGATTTGCGTTTGCCCCGGTTGTGTATGGCGTCGCTCTCTGGGGGTGCCCTTGCTGTGGCGGGCCTTTTGATGCAGACGTATTTCAAGAATCCACTGGCTGGACCCAGTGTGCTCGGGGTGACCTCTGGATCGACATTGGGTGTGGCTCTGGTTTCTCTTGGTGGTGTGGCCGTAGGCACTGGTTTTGGTTTGGCGGGAACGGTGCTCGGTGCATTGGCAGGGGCTTGGTCGGTTATGGTCTTGCTGGGCGCGGTTATCGGCTGGTTTCAGTCTAGGTCGGCACTGTTGATTTTTGGTTTGATGGTCGGGTACCTAACCGGTGCGCTGGTCACCGTGCTTCAAGCTGGAGCAGAAGCCGGAGCATTGCAGGCTTTCGTCGTTTGGGGAATGGGGTCCTTTGCATATGCAGATTGGACAGGTGTGTCCATCCTCGCGGTGGTTTTGGCTGCTACTGGTGTCTGGTCCACCCGCCATCGACATGACCTCGATATGTGGATGCTGGGGGCATTAACTGCCCGGTCCATGGGGGTCAACGAGCGGAGTTTGACGTGGGCCATCCTGACCATTACTGGGGCGCTTGCCGCGCTGGTGACGGCGTGGTGTGGTCCTGTTGCATTTCTCGGCTTGGCTACGCCTCACCTCGTTCGGATTCTATACCGGCAGCATGGCGCGGGCAAACTCCTCCTGCCGGTGCTCCTCACGGGCAGTGTTTTGGCCTTGATGGCGGACTGGGCGGTCCGCTTTACAGCAGTCCCGCTCAATGCAGTCTTGAGCATGGTTGGTGCTCCGGTTGTTCTTTGGCTTCTTTTGCGCCGATCGGAATCCTCAGCCCCATGAATGAACGTCAGGACTCTCTTGGCAATCTTGCCATCAAGGCGCTGGAACTCATGCACCGGGATCTCGAGGGCATGAAGATTGACGCGCATTTAAATCCAGGAGACTTCATGGTGGTTGTGGGACGAAATGGGGCTGGAAAATCCACCTTACTGCATACGATTATGGGGTTGCTTTCCCCTTTGCGGGGCCAGGTCATGCTTGGACCAGATGATGTGTTTTCACTCTCTCCGCGCGAACGGGCGACCCGGATGTCTTTTGTGACATCAACGCCGCCGAGGCACGCTGGAATTACAGTTCGAGAAACCATTGAGTTGGCGCTGAAGGCGGGACGGGGAGAGTTGGATACCAGTGAGGCAGAAGCACACATGGAAGCCACGGGTATCAGCGTTTGGGCAGACCGTCGACTGGATCGATTGAGTGATGGGATGGCTCAGCGTGTGATGGTTGCTCGGGCTGCGATTCAGAGCAAACACATTGTTGTGCTCGATGAGCCCACTGCATTTTTGGATGTGGTCGGTAAAGAGGATGTTCTCGAGCAATTGAGGCAATGCAAGGAGAATGGCCAAATCATCGTTTTGGCCACCCATGATTTAGAGTCTGTAGCGGCATGTGGTGGCGTGACCCATTGGCTTCAATTGAGGCCGGGAATTTCCGGCGGAAGCACGTTCCATCAGGGTGGTTTCGAACCGGAAACTGTGCGCGCTGTTTTGCGATCGGAAAAACGCTAGGCCTTTTCTGATTTCCCGGACGCTTCTGGGCCTCTGCGGTTAATTTTACGCCATGCCTTCGACTGCCTGGATTCTCCTGACATCAGCCATTCTTTTTGGCTTTTTGGCCCTGATTGAATTGGGAGCGTGGAGAAGCATGGTCAGAATGTGGTCTGGACATGCACGGTTTAATATCATTCGCTGGGTTTGGGGTGTTGTGATGTTCATCCAATTTGTGTGGACCATCGTCTACTTCATGCGGTGGCCCCATTGGCGAGAGTTCCAGCTCCAATATCTATTGTTGACCCATGCCGTCTTGATCAGTTTGTTGGTGCCCAAGCTTTTTCTCGCTGGTGTTGAGGCATTGGATGGACTTCGATATTGGGGCCAATGGGCCTTCAGCTCCAAAGTCAGCAGGCCCAACGTTCCGAGAAGGACCTTCATCACGGTTGCGGGTCAGGCCACAGCAGGGGTCTTGCTCGGGGCGTTTGCCCATGGCATGTCCCGAGGACGAAGGGGCTACCATGTTCGCCGTCACGATGTTCTTATCAATGCACTTCCCTCTGCACTAGAAGGCCTGCGCATTGTGCAGATTTCCGATGCACACCTCGGGAGTTTTTTGGGGCAATTCGATTCAGTCCAACCCGGTTTGGACATGGTCGAGGCCCTTGACCCCGACATTCTTTGCTTCACTGGCGATCTTGTCAATGACCACAGCGATGAGGCGGAGCCTTGGATATCCCGCTTCCAAGCACTTCCAAGTCGGTATGGGAAATTCAGCATACTTGGCAACCATGATTATGCTGACTATGCCCGCAGAACTGGGGATGAGCGAGAGGCCATTCGGTCTCGCATTAGGGCCATTCACGGTGAGATGGGGTTTGATTTGCTCATGGACACCCATCGGGTCGTTAAAATCAAGGGAGCGTCATTGCTGCTGGCCGGTGTGCAGAATTGGGGCAGAGGGTTTCGCCAGTCCGGTGATTTAGAAAAAGCATTGTCTGGAGCCGATTTAGGATTGCCCACCATTCTCATGAGCCATGATCCTACCCATTGGGAGGAAAAGGTCATGGGCGAAAAGGCGCCGATTGAGTTGACACTGTCTGGGCACACACACGGAATGCAAATTGGCTTGGAGATTCCGAGTCTTGGCATCAAGTTTTCTCCCTGTAGGCTCCGCTACAAACGTTGGGGCGGACTCTACACTGAAGGAAACCAGCACCTCCATGTCAATAGAGGCTTTGGGGTCCTTGGCTTCCCGGGACGCATTGGCATGCCCCCAGAAATCACTGAATTGACACTGCGGAAGGCCTGATTACCTTCCGGTTCTCAATCTCCACCCCATGAGCGACGACAAGAAAGTTATCTTTTCGATGGTCAAGGTCAACAAAACGACCCCGACTGGTAAGCACATTCTCAAGGACATTTACTTGTCCTTCTACTACGGTGCCAAGATTGGCATCATCGGCACCAACGGCTCGGGTAAGTCGACGGTCATGAAAATCATCGCTGGTCTCGATGAGGCTTACCAAGGAGAAGTCGTTTGGGCGGATGGGTATACCGTCGGCTACCTTCCACAGGAGCCGCAGTTGGATGAAACCAAGACCGTTCGCGAAGTCGTTGAAGAGGGCACCCAAGAAGTGGTCACAGTGTTGAAGGAATACGAGGAGATCAACGCGAAGTTCATGGACGAGGAGATTCTCAATGATCCCGACAAGATGCAGGCCTTGATAGACCGACAGGCGTCCGTTCAAGATCGCATCGATGCCCTTGACGCATGGGAGCTCGACACCAAGTTGAGCATCGCGATGGACGCGCTCCGCTGTCCGCCTGATGATCAGAAAATTGGAGAGCTTTCAGGTGGAGAGCGTCGCCGTGTGGCACTCTGCCGTCTGTTGCTTCAAGCGCCAGATGTTCTGCTTTTGGACGAGCCGACCAACCATCTTGATGCTGAAACCATAGACTGGCTTGAGCAGCATCTCGAGCGTTACAAAGGCACGGTGCTCTGCGTCACGCACGACCGCTACTTCCTCGACAATGTGGCGGGTTGGATTCTGGAATTGGACCGGGGTGAGGGGATTCCTTGGAAAGGCAACTATGCAGAATGGCTTGAACAAAAGACCAAACGCCTTGCCCAGGAAGAAAAGCACGAGTCCAAGCGCCGCAAGGAGTTGGAGCGAGAGCTGGATTGGGTTCGTCAAAACCCCAAAGGCCGTCGCGCCAAGAACAAAGCCCGCCTGTCCAACTACGAGAGCATGCTCGCTGTGGGCACCAAAGAGAAAGAGGCCCGGTTGGAGATTCCAATTCCAAATGGCCCGCGTCTTGGCAATAAGGTCATCGAAGTTGAAGGTTTAGAAAAGGCATTTGGAGACAAGCTGCTCATTGAAAACCTCAGTTTCTCGCTTCCACCAGCGGGAATTGTAGGCATCATTGGGCCCAACGGCGCTGGTAAAACGACGCTGTTTCGGATGATGATGGGAGAGGAAAAACCCGATAGAGGCTCGGTCACTTTTGGGGATACGGTGGAAGTCGGCTATGTCGACCAGCGTCACAAAGAAATTGACAAGGAGAAGACCGTTTGGGAAGTGGTGTCTGGAGGCAATGAGCAACTGGAAATCGGCGGCAGTCTGGTCAATTCTCGTGCCTATGTATCCAAGTTCAACTTCGCGGGTTCGGACCAGCAGAAGAAGTGTGGAATCCTCTCTGGAGGTGAGCGAAATCGCCTTCACTTGGCCATGACACTGAAGACCGAGGCGAATGTCCTGCTTCTCGATGAGCCCACCAACGACATCGATGTCGGGACCTTGCGTGCTTTGGAGGAGGGAATCATGAGTTTTGCTGGCTGTGCCGTAGTGATTTCTCACGACCGTTGGTTTCTCGATCGCATCTGCACCCATATTCTCGCCTTTGAGGGCGACAGCCAGGTTGTCTGGTTTGAGGGCACCTATTCCGAGTATGAGGCCAATCGCAAGGAGCGACTCGGCGACTCGGGACCGAAGAGGATCAAGTATAGAAAGCTCGTTCGCTGATGTTAGCAGGTGGCCCCATTGGCCGCTTTGCACCGTCTCCGACCGGTCGTTTGCATCTCGGTAGCCTTCTGGCGGCAGTGGCATCCTATTGCCAAGCCAGAAGCAAATTGGGGAAGTGGCTGGTTCGGATAGAAGATCTCGACCCACCGAGAGAGATGCCCGGTGCGGCCGATGATATTCTCCGCACACTTGAGGGGTTTGGTTTTCAATGGGACGGGGAGGTTCTCTTTCAATCCAGCCGGCATGATCGATATGCAGAAGCATTGGCTGCCCTGAAGCAAGGGGGGCATGTCTATCCCTGCGCCTGCTCCCGAAAAGAGTGGTCCCATTTGCCCGCTTATCCGGGGACGTGTCGAAACGGCCTTCCCGCTAGACGGGAGCGAAAATTGGATCGGTTTCGGCTGTCTGGTCGGTTGCAGTCTTGGCCAGATTGTTTTAGAGGAGAGGAGCGATTTGACACCGCCACCATGGGAGACTTTCCTGTGTTGAGGGCCGATGGTTACTGGGCTTATCAGCTGGCTGTGGTAGTGGACGACCGAGATCAAGGGGTTACGGAGGTGGTGCGCGGTGCAGACCTGATCGACAGCACGCCGGGACAAATGGATATGTGGTCGGCACTTTCAACTCAAGAAGGGGCAAAACCGATACCCGAATACGGACATGTTCCCATTCTTCAGACTCTGTCGGGACAGAAACTGAGCAAACAGACACTTGCCCGCCCCATCCAAGTTGAGGAGGCCAGTGCCCTACTGGACCAAGTATGGAGGCTGTTGGGCCAGTCAGATTCGGAGGTTTGGAAAGAAGCCGTAAACAGAGGAGACCCGCAGCACCTCATGTCGCTTGCCGCTCGATTGTGGATGCCTGAGCGGGTGCCGTCCAATCCAATTCAATTGCAGGGTTGGGGGCAGGATGACCGGCTTTGAGATAGAGGCAATCCCAAAGGGTCCGTGAGGATGTCGCGGTTGGTGCCTCGCCCCAGTGTGAGCCAGTCCAAAACCAGTTTCTGCACCTCACGGTCTCTGAGGGCAGTGGTGCAAATTCCATGTCCTGCGCCACAAAATCTCCAGCGCCATGCGAATTGGCCTTCTTGACGCAGCGAATCAGCCCAAGCAGGCCCTCCAATGAGAAGCCATGCTCCTGGACTGTCCTCCGGACAAAAGTGATGCAGGTCAGATTCAACAGGCACCAGCTTATCGCAGGTTCCGTGGATTGCGAGCAAGGGGGGGAGGGATGAATTTGCAGTGGATCCCGCATCCAATGCACCGGAAAAACTGATTGCACCTTCCCATCGGCTGGGGGAATCGACATAGGCCGACCACAAAACAGCTTCCGCTCCAGCACTGCTTCCCGCAGCAATCCATCCGCCTGACCAATCGCGGGTGGAAGGATGTTGTTGGAGCCAGTCAAGGGCGTCGATCAGGTCTTCTGCGGCATGGGCAACGGCGGCTCGCTTTTCTTCCGAACGGACATCACAGCCGAAACCGCGCCCTGCCATCGTTAACCGATAGGAGATGCTTGCGCTGGCCACACCTGCGGCTGCCAAGGCATTAAGGAAAGCGCTCACGGGCTCTGAGTCACGCTTGCCTACTTGAAACCCTCCCCCGTGGACAAACACAACCCCTGGACAATCGGTCAAGGGTGTTAAAGGCATCCTTAAGTCCAGCTTCAAAGTGTCACCGAACCGCTTGGAATAAGCGTGGGTGTCTAGAACAAACTGAGCGGAAATGGTACCAAGGCCCGAAGAGGCCAAGATTGAAATGAAAACAAGGGTGAGGAGTCTAAAAATTCGACTCACACCTTAACGTTGCGGGGATGGAACTTCTCCATCTGTTCGCGCAAATACCGCTGGTCGAGATGCGTGTAAATCTCGGTCGTGGACACAGAGCTGTGACCCAACATTTCTTGAACCACACGAATGTCCGCCCCACTTTCCATTAAGTGGGTAGCGAAAGAATGGCGGAATGTATGTGGGCTGACCTGCTTTCGAATGCCCGCTTCATGGGTGGTTCTGCGGAGCATGGTAAACACCATTTGGCGGGTCAGTTCTCGCCCACGTCTGCCCAAGAAGAGGGTGTCTTCATAGCCAGTCTCAATGTCGAGAAAGTTTCTGTACTCTTCGATATACCGGGCAATGGTGTCCAAAGCCAACTCCCCGATGGGAATGATTCGCTCTTTGTTCCCTTTACCAATCACCTTGACCATGCCCTCAACTTCGTCGATACAGCTTTTGCGGAGGCCCACCACCTCGGAAACCCTGAGGCCACAACTGTACATGGTTTCGAGAATGGCACGGTTGCGAATGCCCTCTTTTCTAGACAAATCGATGGCTTCGATGATGGCTTGAATCTCATCAACCCCCAAAACATCGGGGAGCTTGCGTTCTGGGCGAGGAGAATCTACGAGTTCCAAAGGGTCGCGCTCAATCAAGCCTTCAATGAGCAGGAATTTGCAGAAGTTTCGTACCCCACTTAAAATGCGACTTTGGCTGTTTCTGCTAAGCCCTTCTTCAAAGAGCTGTGCAATAAAGCCGTCAACATGCTCCGGGGAGAATTCATTGGGGTTGAAAGAGGCAGGAGCCAAATTCTGAGCGAAAAAAGCCAGGCGCTGAACGTCTCGCAGATATGCTTCCACTGAATTAGAGCTGAGTCCCCGCTCCAATTCCAACCAACTGCGGAAACCCCTCATACAGGACGTCCAACCCGCAACAGCGGTGTCATTGGTTTGGAGTCTTTCTTGGCTCATTGCAAATCGGTCATTGAAATCAAGGCGTCCACTTCTGACCTGACTTCATCAGCGCTTCTTGAACACTGATTCGCTGGCCATCATCCCTCGCGATCACAAAGGGCCCATGGAAACTGTAATTCTTGCGAATCTCGTCTCTCAGGTTCTTTGCTTCCGCATACTCCTCGTGAATTCCGGTGGAATATTTCCACCAAGATTCTACATTCTCCTCTTTGGTCGTGAGGCGAAAATTGAACTTCTCTTCGAAATAATCGGTAACCACCGAATTTTTAGTGGCAGCAAACTGTACTTCGAAGACAATTTCAGGGCCATTAGAGACCTCATCATCCCCATTCTGAAATGGTGAACGCTTCATTCCAGAAGGAATTACGTCAATATTCAGTGACTGACCATCCTTTATTGTGGATAATGAGCCGGATAATTCTTGGACCATGGATAATGTGCATTGACCTAGGCGATAAGCCACAACTTCGTCTGGTGGACCGTCAAACCAGACGATGGAAAATCCAGCACTTTCAACTTGGACGGTTCCGCCAGCTGCTGATAGAACGTCAAAATCGCAAGCAGGTGGAATCCGTTCACTCAGTTTGGTAAACCCGCCGTTTTCCATGCCTTGAAATTCAATTTGAAGCTCAATAGCCTCATTTGATTGGGTCCATGTGCGTTGTGCAAGGGGGAGGGGTACAGCGAATTCTTCTATGAGAACTTCGGATTCCAGGCTATCGGCGGCGGGACCATTGGCAGGTCCATTAATCTCAAAAAGAAAGGGGGGCGGGACCACGGAAGCCCGGTCTTGGTTCCGGATAAAACTGAATTCAGACAGCAGCTCGCGCTGGCCAATGGAAGCATCAGGTGAGGTTTGCAGGTCAAAAACAAGGTCAAACCTGTCCGCCTCTGGCAACTTGAGCCAGCTGATTACTGCACGGTTTTGTTCCTCGTCCCAAGCAAAGCTACCTCCATGCGTGTCTTTTGGAACCAGGGTGCAGTCATCGGGTAACGTAAGGAGAATGCGACCGAAATAATCAAGGCCACCCTTCTGAATGCTTACGGTAAGTGCGGAAACAGAACCGCGTTTTGGAAATTCATTCAATCCGAATTCAATGACCACGCCTCCGGGCATCACCATGCTCAGTATTACCAAGGTGAAAAGTGTCAGTACTACAATGATTAGGGAGCGGCCCATAGCGCAATGTCCCCCAAAGCGCAGGTCGTTGGGGTGCGAAACTTGGGGGCTTTCGACATCTCTATGTGAACGGATAAAAAAATCCCGCAGTGACGTTTCACTGCGGGACTACTTAACCAAATTATCACTTGATGCTCAGTCAGCCG
>PBIE01000038.1 GCA_002720375.1 Crocinitomicaceae bacterium
AACCACCCTCGGGTGTACCATGCAAGGAACCGTTTGAAAATCAGCTGTTTGGAATGAACCGACTATTGCTCGCTCTGTCTGTCCTCTGTTTGAGTGCCGTTGCCACGGCCCAACAAGACCCCCAGCTCACGCAGTTTTATCAGGACAGATTGTCCTTTAATCCCGCATTCGCTGGTGCAGAGCGTTTACAATATGTCAGTGCGTTCTACCGCGACCAATGGGGAGGGTTGGACCTCAATCCGTCCACTGCTCTTTTTCAGTACAACGGAAAGCCTGGTTTTATTCCAGGCGGCATTGGCCTGAGTTTTTTCCAAGACGAGCTAGGACAAGAGCAAAACACTGTGGTGAAGATTGCCTATGCCTATCACATGAAGCCAGATGCTAACGGCGGTATACTCAGTGTGGGATTGGCTGGCAACTACATGGGAAAGACCCTCGGCAACGATTGGGTTTACATCGATGACAATGACGCAGTTATTCCTCAGAGCTCGAAAAGTGGCACCACCATTGACGCCGACCTTGGCGTGATGTATCGGGTACCAGGCAGCTACTACGCTGGAATCAGCACGACCAGACTTGCGGCAACAGACCTGCAAGACTTAAACGTATCCAGTGTGCGTCACCTATACCTACAAGCCGGTTACGAACAGGCACTTGGAGATGGTTCTCTCCGACTGCGCTCTCACCTGTTGGCCAAAACTGACCTCAACGCAACCACCGTCGATTTGCACGCAAATGTTCTTTGGAACGAGCTGCTATACGGTGGACTCTCCATCCGCCCAGGCGACGCTATCGCCCCGGTGATTGGATTCGAATACGGAAAGACCAAGAATGAGAAACTGAGCAGATCTGAGCAAGTTTTCCGCTTTGGATACAGTTATGATGCGACCTTAAGTGAGGTTGCGAATTACAGCTCAGGCTCTCACGAAATCTTCGTCTCGTACATGTTCAACTTCGAACGGATTCCCATGCAAACTCGTCACGCGAACCCCCGATTCCTTTAAGATTCGGACAACATTTGACGAAACCTGCACGTTATCTTACTCGTATTTGAGGTACCTGCAAGCCTCGACATCCGAGAGGAAACCGTTTGACACAAGGATAGAAACCATGAGAAACGCTGCGATTATCGCCTTCTGCGCCATTGGACTGGTGAGCTGCTACGGCGGCCCTGCCGGTGAAGTGGTGGGTGTGTACCCGCGGGAGGATTGGGTGCAAGTAAATCCCTACGGGATGAACTACATCCACTATGGCTCCTACACGATGGGTCCAAGCGACCAAGACGTACCCTATGCTCTGACGTCGCGCTCCAAGACGGTCACCATCCCCGCCTTTTACATTGACATTCACGAAATCTCGAACAACGAGTACCGGCAGTTCGTCTACTGGGTTCGCGACAGTCTGTTCCGGGATGTGCTACAGGAAAATGACTTTGAAGAATACTTCCGCACGGAAGACGAAAAGGGACGAGAACTCGACAGATTCATCAACAAGGGCTATGTCCTAAAGTGGGATGAGCCCATCGATTGGGAAAACGAAGACGTCTTTGATGCCCTCTATGATGAGTTCTACTTCCAGGGGTCAGATCGCTTCTATGATGCGAAGCAGCTTGATACGCGGAAGCTCAATTTCAAATACTTCTGGACCAACCTAGACGCTGCCGCGCAGAAAGGAGGGCTTGATTATGAAATCAACGAACCCAACCAACTCGGACAACTCAACAGTATCCGAGGGCACAGCGACCGCGCCCAGTTTGTCATCGAAGAAAACACGAATGTCTATCCAGACACCCTCTGCTGGATTCGAGACTTCACCTATGGATTCAATGAGCCACTCACTGAGACCTACTTCTGGCACCCAGCGTACGACAACTATCCAGTGGTCGGCGTAACATGGGGACAAGCCAGGGCATTCAATGCCTGGAGAACCCAACTTCTCGCCACCTGGAAGCGGGAAAACGGAGAGACAATGGTCCAAAAGTTCCGTCTACCGAGTGAGGCAGAATGGGAGTTCGCCGCTCGAGGCGGCTTAGATTTGGCCCCCTTCCCTTGGGGAGGTCCTTACATCCGCAACATCTACGGCTGTCCTCTGGCCAATTTCAAGCCGATGCGGGGAGATTATGTTGAGGATGCAGGGTGCCACACAGTGCCCGTCGAGAGCTACAGTCCCAATGATTACGGTCTATACCAGATGTCTGGCAACGTGGCAGAGTGGACAAATACGGCCTTTGACGAGACCGTATACGACTTCAGCCACGACATGAGCCCTGAGTACGAGTACAATGCCAAGGCGGATGATCCACCAAGCCTCAAGCGCAAAGTGATTCGAGGCGGAAGTTGGAAAGACATTGGATACTATTGCCAGACCGGCACACGTTCATTTGAATATCAGGACACAGCAAAATCATACATCGGCTTCCGAAGCACCATGAGCTACCTCGGCAGAGGAAAGAATGTGGACCCGGAAGACTTCAACTAATCCCCAACCCAATTGGAACACCTCCAAGACCGGCGCATGAAACCCGCCAAAGGTGATTCCCCAGAACCTGCAACACCCATGGCAAAGAACAAGAAGAGCCCCGCAGTCGGAGGCACAAAGAAAAAGGCATTCAACGAAAGCAAGGCTTGGAAATCAGGTATGGCCAAGTTGTACGGAATCGGTGCGTCCATTGTGATTATTGGAGCCCTGTTCAAAATTGAACACTGGGAAGGCGCCTCCGAAATGTTGATTATCGGCTTGGGAACAGAAGCGTTTATTTTCTTGATGTCTGCTTTCGAACGTCCACATGCAGAGCCCAAATGGGAGTTGGTCTATCCCGAACTTGCTGTAGAAGACGGGGAGCCTGCTGCTAAGAAGCCCGTGGATCAATTGGACGACATGCTGCAAGACGCGGGTGTCGACAACGCCGTTCTGTCCAGATTGGGAGATGGCATGCGCCACCTTGGTGATCAAGCCATGCAACTGAGCGAGGTAACCGACGCGGCAGCCGCAACGAGCGAGTATGGGGGCGCACTGCGCACAGCCACAGAAAAGGTAAATGGCCTCACCGATACCTACACCCAAGTGAGCGATTCCCTCACGGGCCTCTCAGAGAACAAAGAGATGAGCATAGCTGCAGGTGAACAACTGCAGAAGATGAACGACAATCTGGGCAGCCTCAATGGAATGTACGAGGCACAGTTGCAGCAAATGGAAACCAGTCGTCAATTGTTTGCTGGCATGAGCGATTTGGTTCAAAACCTCAACGAAAGTTTAGAGGACACCAAAAAGTACAAGGACAACATCGCAGCACTCTCCACCAACATGGAGGCGCTGAATACGGTGTATGCCAACATGCTCAACGCCATGGGCAACTCCCGCGGTTAATTTCTAGCTCTTCCACACGAATTAATCATGGCAGGAGCGAAGGAAACACCGCGTCAGAAGATGATCGGGATGATGTACCTCGTCCTGACGGCTCTTTTGGCCCTCAACATCTCCAAAGAGATTCTCAATGGCTTCGTCAAGGTCGAGCGCGGTTTGCGCAGAACAGACGAAACCATCCAAGCAAAGTCGCGCGAATTGATGTTCGACTTCGATGTCAAATACGCGCAAAACCAAGAAAAAGTAAAGCCGTATTACGATGCCGCTAAAAGCATCGAAAAGGATGCAGACGAACTCTATAACCACATCACGCAACTCAAGGCCAACATCATGGCTGTTGCCAGTGGAGAACGTGCCATCGTTGAATCCAATGGTGACATGTCCAAGTACATCGCGAGGGACAATACAGCCAGACGCGACACGGTTCTGAGTATCGAGCACATCGAAAAGAAAGACGAGTATCAGGAAATCACAAACTACCTGGTCGGCACAGACCCCACCAAGCCAAAGGAGGGTCCCTTTACCGCAAATGAACTCAAACAAAAGCTGTTGGCCTTCCGGGATGGCCTGAAAGACGTCACCTTCACCGATGCGATTGACAACACATTCGAAGTTTCTCCCGGGTTGACAGCTTCATTGGAGCAGACTTTCAACTATCCGAAAGAAATAGAGGACCACTTGGAGGTCCTGTGGGAAGAAGCCAACTTTTTTGACGTGCCCTTGGCTGCCGTCATTCCGATTCTGTCCAAACTTCAGATTGACGTGGAAAATGCGAAGTCAAGCTTGATTAACGAGCTGATTGCAGGCATTGAAGGAAAGAGCTTCAAATTCACAAATTTGGTGCCCTTGGTCGTCCCTGAAAGCAACTATATCCTGCGCGGTGACAGTTTCCGAGCCGATGTCATACTCGCCGCATATGACGCCACAAACCATCCGGATATCTACATTGATGACCGCAATTTTGACGGACGGGATTCAAGCATAATTGAATATGAAGGCAAAGAAGCTTTGCCTTTGGCAGATGGGGTGGGAAAACTTCGCATATCAACCAAATCAATGGCCCTTGGTGAGAAAAACTACAAAGGCCTCATCCGATTCCAAGGTCCCGACGGTTCTGTAGGTGACTACCCCTTTTTCACCCACAATTTCACGGTAGCAGAACCCGCCTTGGTGGTCAGCCCGACGAAAATGAATGTCTTCTATCGAGGTGTCCCCAACCCGGTGGAAATCTCTGTGCCTGGTGTGAGCAGCGACAAGCTGGATGTGCGCATCACAGGCGGACACCAAATCAAGGCCGATGGAGAATCGTTTATCGTGGATCCCGGCGCGGGCGAAGCTGCTGAAATTGTGGTGACCGCTACCCTCCCAGATGGCAGCAAGAAAAGCCTGCCTGGCCGCGAGTTCCGTGTCAAGCGCATTCCAGACCCGTCTCCAAGGTTCGCAGGCAAAAAGCCTTCAGACAAAACCATCACAAAGGTTCTGCTGGAAAACGCCCCCTCCGTGGGTGCCCTGATGGAAAATTTCGACTTTGACGTAGAAGTCAAGGTGAAGAGATTCAACGTCACCGTAACCAAAGGCGGAACCTTCGTTGAACAAAGCAGCAACTCTAACCTGGTGACCTCGAACATGAAAGAACTCTTCCGCTCTATTGGAAGAGGATCTGTCGTGTACATTGAAGATATCGTCGTATCCATGCCGGATGGCACGGACCGCGCACTTCCCACCATGAAACTCAAAGTAATCTGATTATGAAAGCAGTACGACATCTCGCGACCCTCATCTGCGTGCTTGCCGTGGCACTTTCGGCCGAGGCACAGACGCAAACCGTACTCGACGGTGCTTACGTGAAGGAGACCAACCTCACAAAACGGGTCATCCCCTACCCATCACTGCGCGAGGCAGATGTGATGTACGTGCGCCGCATCTGGCAGGACATCGATCTGCGCCAGAAAATCAACCAGATGTTCTACTTCCCAGTAGATCCGATTGAAGACCGGAAAAACCTCTTTGATGTCATCCGTTATGCCCTCGAAGTTGAAGGGTCTTTGACGGCCTATGGCACTGGACCTGCAGGAGACGACGATGAGTTTCGCTACCCATATACCGGCGCTCAAGTAGATTCTGTACTGAATCCAGTGGTCATCATTCCCCAGTTCGACCCAGTCACAGGTGAAGTCATTGGATCAATGGAGGCCGAAACCACCCTGAACAGCCAAGACATCGTCCGCTACAGGGTCAAGGAAGACTGGGTGTGGGACCGACAGAGAAGCCAGCGTCAAGTGCGAATCATCGGCATCGCCCCCATCATTGAGAAGAAGGACGACGAAGGCAACTCCCAAGGCCTCGCCCCACTGTTCTGGTTGTACTACCCAGAATGCCGTTACGTGTTCGCCAATGCGGAGTGCTACAATTACGAAAACGACGCCCAGCGACGCACTTTCGAGGAAATCTTCCAGAAGCGCTTTTTCTCGAGCTACATCGTCAAGGAAACCAACGTATTTGATCGCTCTATTGCAGACTATGCGCAGGGACTTGATGCGCTCCTCGAGTCCGAGCGCATCAAAGACGAACTGTTCACCATTGAACACGACCTCTGGCATTATTGATGCCTGAAGCCTGAAAGAACCCCGATAAACGCCCACCTTTGTGGGCGTTTTTCATTGCACCTTTCCTGAGCATGCTCAACCTCAATCAGATCGGCGTCCACTTCGGCGAGCGCACCCTATTCGAGAACATCTCGTTGGCTGTCGGAAACAAGGACCGGGTCGGCCTGGTGGGAAGAAATGGTGCAGGAAAATCCACCCTGCTCAAAATCATCGCGGGCATCCAAAACCCCTCTGAAGGAGGAGTATCCACCCCCAAGGAATACCGCATTGGGTACCTCGCCCAGGAAATGGAGCACAACGAGGAGGCAACGGTACTCGAAGAAGCCCAAAGCGCCTTCGCCATCTATCAAGAGCTCGAAGCCGAAGTCAGTCGCATCTCAGCTGAGATCTCCAATCGGACAGACTACGAAAGCGAAGCCTATGCAAGCCTCATCGAACGTTTGAGCGAAGCGAACGACCAGTTAGCATTGATGGGGACTGGCGCCAAAGAAGAGCAAACCCAGCGCATCCTTCAGGGCCTCGGCTTCCGTCCATCGGACATGCATCGGAAGATGAACGAGTTCAGCGGGGGATGGAAAATGCGAGTCGAACTTGGAAAGCTGCTCCTCATTGCTCCAGATCTGCTGCTTCTCGACGAGCCGACCAACCACCTAGACATCGAGTCAATCGAATGGCTGGAGGGCTTCCTCAAAGGATACCCTGGTGCCATGGTGCTCATCTCACACGACCGCACGTTCTTGGACAACGTGACCGACCGCACAGTCGAGATCACCTCAACCCGCGTGCACGATCACAAGGCTTCTTACAGCAAATACATGGCGTGGCGGGAAGAAGAGTTCGCCAGACAAGAACAGGCAGCCAAGCAACAGCAAAAGGACATCGCACACACTGAAGAACTCATCAACAAGTTCAGGGCCAAGAAAAACAAGGCCGCTTTTGCCCAAAGTCTGATCAAGAAGTTGGACAAGATGGAGCGCATCGAAGTCGACCAGTTCGAAAACGCCGAAATGCGCTTCCGCTTTCCCCCAGCGCCTCGGGCAGGCAAGGTGGTGGTCGAGGCCAAGGGGCTTCGCAAGCGATTCGAAGACCTCGAGGTGTTCAAAGGGGTGGACCTGATGATCGCACGCCAAGACAAGGTGGCACTTGTAGGAAAAAACGGAGCCGGTAAAACCACCCTCACCCGCATCCTCTTGGGAGAGTTAGAAGGTGAAGGAGAATGTGGATTAGGACACAATGTGGATGTGGGATACTATGCTCAAAACCAGAGCGACGAGCTGGACGGCGACTTGACGGTATTTGAAACCATCGACAATGAGGCGGAAGGAGAGGTCCGAAAAAAAGTTCGGGCCCTGCTTGGCGCCTTCTTGTTCAGCGGTGAGGACGTCGACAAAAAAGTAAAGGTCCTTTCCGGCGGAGAAAAAGCCCGCCTCGCCTTGTGTAAGCTCCTCCTTCACCCCTACAACCTGCTCGTCTTGGACGAGCCGACCAACCACCTCGATATGAAGGCCAAGGACGTGCTCAAGCAAGCACTGATGCACTTCGACGGCACCCTAATCGTCGTCTCACACGACCGGGACTTCTTGACCGGACTCACCGAACTCGTCTACGAAGTAACCCCCACGGGTCTGCGCCAATACATCGGCGACATTCAACAGTTTCTCGTCGAGAAGCGGTCTGACACCATCGCAGCATACGAAGCAGGCCGAAGCGATGGGCCCGGAGGAACACCCGGTGGCAAAGACACCCAAGAAAAAACCAAAGCCACGGCCAAGTCAGAATCCAAGGAACAAGGAAAACAGGCATACGCGGACCAAAAGACCATTCGCAAACTCAAAAACCGCATCAGCAAACTAGAGAAGCAAATTGCTGAATTCGAGGACCAGGAGAAAAAGCTCAACGAAGACATGGCCATCTTGGATCCAGAAGACAGAATGGCAACTGTACAAATGGCATATAAATTCGAGAAGGTTCAAACAGCACTGCAAGAGGCCCTCAACGATTGGGAGTCCACAACCAATGAACTCGATGCCCTCGAGTCAGGTCATTGATCAAGACCGCGTTGTCGCACCGAGGTAACGGCGCCATCGATTGAGCACGGTCGTCATGTCCTCTGGCAACTCACTTTCAAATTGCATGAACTCACCTGTTCCCGGGTGGGTGAATCCCAGAGATTTCGCGTGCAGCGCTTGACGGGGCAGAATGTCAAAACTGTTGGCGATGAACTGGTTGTACTTGCCACTTGGCAGGCCCTTGACAATTTGCGCCCCACCATAAGTTTTGTCCCCAAAAAGCGGGTGCCCGATGTGCTGCATGTGCACTCGAATCTGATGCGTCCTGCCCGTTTCAAGCTTACACTCCACCAAGGTCACCGGACCCAAGCGCTCCAAAACCTTGTAGTGCGTCACCGCATGCTTCCCTTCCGCTCCATCGGAAAAAACCGCTTGCACCTTCCTGTCTTGTCGAGACCGACCAATGTGCCCTTCAACACTTCCATCCTCAACCACGTCACCCCATACCAATGCGTGATAGCGACGCTCAGTGGTTCTCTCAAAAAATTGCTCACTCAAAGACACCATCGCATGTTCGGTCTTGCCAATGACCATGAGACCTGTCGTGTCCTTGTCCAATCGATGAACCAAACCCGGTCTGGGTGCGGGCTGGCCTTCCGCAGTGGGAAGCTGCTCAAAATGGTGCAGGAGGCCATTGACGAGGGTGCCCGTGTAATTGCCGACACCTGGATGGACGACCAAGCCTGATGGCTTGTGCAGGACCGCAACATCAACGTCCTCGTACCGGATGTCAATGGAGATGTCCTCGGCGATGAGTTCGAATTCTCGAACGGGCTGAGGCAATTCCAATGTCACCACATCAGCAGGCCGAACCTTGTAGTTCGACTTGACCGCCTTGCCGTTGACCCGGACATACCCGCTCTTTGCCGCCATCTGAAGACGATTCCGAGAGGTGTTCGGCAACAAGTTGAATAGGAATTTGTCGACCCGAAGTAAGGTCTGCCTCTTATCAGCCACAATCCGATGGTGCTCGAACAACTCATCCCCGTCGGGCAGGGTCTCCTCTGGGGTTTCCTCAGCCATCAGTGCAATGCGATGCGTCGGGTGGTGCGTCGGCCATCGGCAGTCTCAATGACCACAAGGGCCATGCCGCGGGGCACATCCGCCACTGCCAAGATCATCCTGTCAGACCCGAGCGCCCAGCGTCCATTGTCCCAGACACGCCCGGAAAGGTCCAATATCTGCCATCGGATGGGACGCTCCACCCCGGACCATAACAATGTCAATTGCTCCCGAGCCGGGTTTGGCCAAACCTGAAATGCCTCCGCCTCAGGCGCCACCAACCCCATGTCCTCGATGGACACGAAGACATCGTCCACGCCCGCCCGCAGAACCGGGCGAATCATCACGGTACCGGGAATCGTGGACAACACCCACTCAGCACCCAAACCAAGCTGATAGTGCACCCGGGTGAAATTGTAATCGGTGTTCTTGTCCAACCCTATGTTCAAA
Organism: Crocinitomicaceae bacterium; assembly: GCA_002720375.1. Classification (GTDB taxonomy): domain Bacteria; phylum Bacteroidota; class Bacteroidia; order Flavobacteriales_D; family Sanyastnellaceae; genus UBA8752. The sequence goes on from PBIE01000038.1 coordinate 9,491, forward strand.
GAAAACTCCATTTCTTGGACGAGGCCCACGTGAACGGTCTCCTCGACGGGAACAGGATCGTCGTACTCATAGTAGGCAAAAACATCATGGCCATCGGTAAAATACGCTGGCTGATGAAACAGGTAGTTGTCTCCCAACTCCTCTCCGGGCGCACCGTTGTCATCTGCCCAAGCGCGCAGCAGAAAATTGAGGTTGGACTGCTCGTTGTAGTACGGCGTAAAATGAATAGCCAGTCCATATAGAGTGTCAGGTACGGCCAAATCGTAGCGCACAGCCAACTTTCCTCCCCCCGTGGTCAGACCGTAGGCCTTCTCAGCTGTCCCATCATCATAGGCGTATTCATTGCGAAAGGATTGAATGAAGACAATGCTGTCGTTGTCGGGAACCCCCACACGCTCTTGCTCTAGAATGCCTATCGCATCCTCATACAGGCTCACTTCGAATGTGGCCGCGGTGTCGTTTCCTGCGTCGGAGAAAGCATAGCCGCTGGGCACAACCCCGTTGGCACCTGTCTGGACATAGTACGGCGTCTGAAACACCTCGAACGGTGCCACAAACGTATTCGAAAAGGGATTCAGAAAATCCTCAGTGGCTTCGGTGACTGCGTTGCGAATCTTTAGACCACAAGTCACATTGTCGGCCTGAAAGGCGCTCATGTTGCGGTGTTGGGTTTCCATGCTGTCCCGCATGTATGTCAATGGGTCCGAGAGGAAATGCGACCAAGGCATAATTGAATAGGGCTTGGTCAGGGCATGGCGTGGATCCACAAAGGCCACCTCGAAAAACCCGAGGTTGTCGGGATCGATGTTGTCGTCGAGAAGAACATAGTCAATGTGCCACAAATCCACATTGCCTCCCTGCGCGCCGTGATTCCTAAAACGGAAACGGAAGCCATCCTGGAGGTGAATCAATTGGTCCACAGGCACCGATGCCAACGCAAACGTATCCATCTCGGCCCCCATGGCCGACCACACTTGTGACCAACCCAATTCATCGCCTCCATCTGGCGCGAGGAATTCAACCACCAAGCTGTCATTCTCATCAGGCGCATTGCCACGTCCACCACCTTGGTAGAAGAACACCAAGTGAATGTTGTCTTCCGGTGTGCGACCCGCCAAGTTGATGGGTACCGAGGTAAGCGTGTCCGCCCAACCGTAAGATTCCGGATTGAACACATATGGATAGCCATTGGACCGCAATCCATCCAACGTGGCTGTGCCGATGGTGGGTGGGTCAATGGCATAGGTCATGGTCCTCCGCGCAGAACCATCTGACCACCGAACCAATTCCTCGGGGCCTCCTTCTCCGGCAAACGTGGGGGACGCGAAATCGTCAAAAAACGGCAGGGTCAGGTTTCCACCGCCCCGCATAGACGGTGCGCCTACGCCAGAACGCCCTCCGACAACCGGGACGAATTGCAAATCCCTTTCCTCCTCTTGAGCGAGGGCGGTAAACGTGAGCATCAAGACCGTGGTCAAGACGAAAGAGCGACAGGACAGGGGCGTATTCATTCAAAAAGGGATTCCTCGCTATCAGCATTGATCGACTCCGGAAGGAGAATATCAAGATCGATCTCGGACCCAACGCGCACGCGACGGCCGGGAACGAATTCAGGAAACTGACTTGAAATTACTGCATGGGCACTGTCTGTGCCATCCAAGGCCGGGCGGGACCAACGCCAACGGCCGGGCAACAATTCCGCGCCCTCCAAAATGGAGACTGCATCAGCATAGGTCAATCCAACAAAATCAGGCAATTCCACCTGCCGTTCGAGGCGTTCTCCGATGACCAAAACCAAATCTGCTCCCTTGGGCAAGCGGTCATTTGGGCCCACAGAGTCCCCTTTGGCATCCTGGACACCCAAAACCAAACCAGACAGCTCATCCGTGGGCTCATACCGTTCGCGGAAGGAGAAGCCCTTGACATCGAGTAAAATGCGCGCCACACCAGCGTCCATTCCCTCCTCAATCTCGAGGCGCTCACTGGGTGGCGTCGACCGATACACCGTGAGGTAAACGTTGCGCGTCCCCTTCACCTCGACCCCAGCAACCGGGTCCTGCTCCACCACTGCTCCCGGCTGCCCCTTGGCATTGTAAAGACTGTCAATCACGACTGGATTCAGGCCCGCCGATTCCAAAACAACCATGGCACCCTGACGGTCCAAACCGACAACACCGGGCACAGCAATTCTCTCACTGTGCCGGGTATACGCGCGCAATCCGATGTTCAAGGAAACAAAACCAAGCGCCCCCAGCACACAAGCCAGACCCAATTGAATCCAAAAGACACGACTAATAATGAAGCGAAAAAGGCGCATGCGTTTGACAGGAACGGCGTTTGCCCAAGGTTATTGGGCCATCGCTTCAGGAATGGCAGTCTCCATTGCAGATTCATATTCCGAGATGAATCCATAATGCTGACCATCAACGACACACTTGCCCTTGGTCGTGTGACCGAGAAGCGTCACAGGGATCCCCGCCTCTGCAAGGACGTCCAAGAAATCCTCTTGATCCGCCTCGGTCGTGGTGACCACGATACGGCCTTGGGCCTCACCGAAGAGGAAGGCGTCGAGGCGCACTTCGCTGTCGCTTTCCACGTCAAAGCCAAGGGCCCGGGGTGAACCCATCTCCACCAAAGCGGTGAACAACCCACCATCGCTGACGTCATGCACGCAAGCGACAAGCTTACGGTCGATGATGGTGCGAATGGCGGCATGCAGCACGACCTCGAAATCGAGATCGAAATGCGGAGCAGGACTGTAACGAACGCCGTGCATCGCAGTGAGGTACTCCGAACAACCGATGTCATTGTGGGACTCACCCAGCATGAAAATAAGCTCGCCCTTCTCTTTAAAGTCAAGGGTCATCTGCCGATCAGCGTCTTCCATCAAGCCCAACATCCCAATGGTGGGCGTGGGGTACACCGGCTTGGCGGTGCCATCCGCATCCACCGTCTGGTTGTAGAAACTGACATTGCCCCCAGTTACGGGACTCTCGAAAGCGCGACAAGCATCTCCCATACCCTGAATGGCTCCTACAAACTGCCAGTAGACCTCAGGGTTGTATGGGTTCCCAAAGTTGAGACAGTTGGTGATTGCACTTGGGGTGCCTCCGACGCAGGCAATGTTCCGAGCGGCCTCTGCCACGGCAATGGCACATCCTTTTCTCGGGTCCGCCTCCACATAACGCCCGTTGCAATCCACGCTCAACACGAGTCCCTTTTTGGAGCCCTTGACGCGCACCACGGCAGCATCTCCAGGCCGGTTGGTGGACCGATTGACCGTGCCGACCATGCTGTCATACTGCTCATAGACCCAACGCTTCGACGCCAGATTTGGGCGGGAGACAAGCGCCTTGGCCGTGGCCACATAGTCCGACGGCTCGGGGATACTCTCCATATCAAACGCTTCGATGTCTTTCAGGTAGGCGGGCTCACTGTACTCTCGCTCGTAGACAGGCGCGCCACCCCCGAGAATGAGGCTTTCCGCAGGCACTTCCCCAATGAGCTCCTCCCCATCGAAGTAGCGAAGGGTATTGCCTTCGGTCACCACACCGATTTCCACGGCATGGAGGTCCCACTTTTCGAAGATGGCCTCGATCTCTGCCTCACGGCCCTTTTTCACGACCACCAACATCCGTTCTTGACTCTCGCTGAGGAGAATCTCAAACGGCTCCATGTCCGCCTGTCGCGTGGGCACCAAGTCGAGACGAATGTCCATGCCAACGCCGCCACCGCCGCTCATCTCGGACGTGGAGCAGGTGATGCCCGCAGCCCCCATGTCCTGCATGCCGACCACAGCATCGCCGCCAGCCAGCTCCAATGTGGCCTCCAAGAGCAGCTTCTCTTGGAACGGATCGCCCACCTGAACCGCCGGCAAATCTTGAGCACTGTCTTCGGTGATGTCCTTGGACGCGAATGACGCGCCTTGGATTCCATCTTTGCCGGTGGCAGACCCGACGATGTACACGGGGTTGCCCGGGCCACCCGCCTTGGCGCTGATGATGCGCTTGCTGTCCAGCAAGCCGACGCTCATTGCATTGACGAGCGGATTGACCTGGTAAACCGGGTCGAAGTACACCTCACCCCCCACGATTGGCACACCGAAGCTGTTGCCGTAGTCACCAATGCCGCGGACGACGCCGTCGAGCAACCACTTCGTTTTCGGGTTCTCGAGGTCGCCGAAACGCAAGGAATTGAGTTGGGCAATGGGACGTGCTCCCATGGTAAAGATGTCGCGGTTGATGCCCCCGACACCGGTCGCCGCCCCTTGGTAAGGCTCCAAAGCACTCGGGTGGTTGTGGCTTTCAATCTTGAAAGCGCATCCCATACCATCGCCGATGTCGACAATACCAGCATTTTCCTCTCCGGCCTTAACCAACAAATGGGGCCCATCCTTTGGGAGGGTCTTCAGCCATTTGATGGAATTCTTGTAGCTGCAGTGCTCGGACCACATGACCGAATAGATGCACATCTCGGTGAAATTTGGGGTCCTTCCGAGAATCTCGGCAATCTGGTCAAATTCCTCGGGACGCAAGCCCATCTCTTGGGCTTGCTCGAGGGTGGCGGGGGCAGTGGATGCGCGTTGGGCCATGTTGCGAACGGGTCGAGGTGCGAAATCGTTAACAAAGGTACGGAGCCGTGATGCCAGAACGCCTATGTTCACGGTTGGGACAAGGGCCCTTTGTACACGCCTTTTCGCAGAACATTCACATGTCCAACGAGGAACACCCAAAGCCGAACGAACCAAACGGAACCGGAG
>PBIE01000039.1 GCA_002720375.1 Crocinitomicaceae bacterium
CATGGGCATCATGTCCGCATCGGAGGGCACACCGGTGTAACAATCTCCAAGGTCGCAGAGGTTGACATCCCACCCCTCGGTCCACCCTCCCCCAATCCAGCGCCAAGTCAATCCGAGGGAATCCGCTGTCTCGTTGGGGAAATCCAATTGAAAAATCCGGGTAAGGCTATCGGTGGGAAACTCCGAAACCAAGCTGTCCGTTGGCGATATGCTGAATTGCTGGGCATGCGCAACAAGTGCCGGGAAACCAAAAGCCAACAGTGCAGCAAAAGGAAAACGCAATACCCCAATCACCTTACGAAGGTAATGGGTTGAGTGCAGGCTTGGAACGAGATGGCCGCGAGTCGACTGACGCGATGCACAAAACCCAAAAGAGGACCTAATCAGAGCGCACCAAACCGACTTTGCATCTGCTGCTTGCGGTAATCAAACAAGGCGTCCATTTGGCCCCGCACCCAGCGCCCTGCTGCAGCATTTCCCAAACCACCAAAGGGAAGACGGTATTGTAGGAAATCGGTCACCTTGCAACCGCCTGGGACTGGGGAAAAATCGTGCCGGTGGTCCCAAAGCGCAAACGGCCCTCGCAACTGGGTATCGCGAAACCAAGGATGCCCATCGGTTTCATCTGGTGGATGTACCTCTTCAATCCGGGTCAACCAGCCCGTCCTTATGCCCGGGACAGGCGACACAGAAATGTGCACCTCCAGTCCAGCGTGTAGCGGCATCTCCCCCCCTTCCCCTAACCGCAATTTTTGCTCCGGCGGAGTCATGGCAGCGAGGTTCTGCGCTGTCTGAAAAAAGGCCCAAACCGCCTCCACAGGAGCGGCCACCGTGACCTCGGACCGAAATTCACTCGGCGCACTCATTGACAGAGGGCGTCTGCCGCCCATGCGGCCATCAGCAGACCGGGCTTTGCTCCGCTTTGGAAACCAAGCGACTGAACGTAACCGGCTGAAGCGCTGAGCACCTTATTGGAGGGATGGGCGGGATCGGTATTGAAGTCGAGGTCGATTTGCTCCACTTGTGCCTGTGCCTCGTCGCGCAGGAGGTTGGCCAAGGCCACAGAACGCTCCGTCTCCCCCCAAAGCTTGGTCCAGAGGTCCCTAATCTTGGGCACCTTCTCCTTTCTGTAAATGACATGGGCGCCCGCGCCGGGAAAGCGAAAGACCACCGTGGTCACATAAACCGTATGGCTTCTGTGGTTCTGGCTGTCGCAGCCGACATGCAACTCGAACGCGTGTCCGGCGGCCTTCATCTCGCACACATATTCACAGACGTCAAAGGTCCGTATGCCTCCCATGGTTTTGAAGCTGCGTGCCGATCGGTGACCGTCCATGGGCTGAAGTTACCCTGCGAATTGGCCCAGATATAAGAGGCGGAATTCGCTTGTCCACAACTTGCCAAAAAGGCGATAAAATGGAAACCCCCGCCGTTGCGGGTGCTTCTCTACGATTCACAACTGTGATTGAACTTCCCGAAAGAAGTGCCTGTCAACCACAACTACAATTTACACATTATAAACCAATATACCAAGATTGAAATACATTTAGTCTATTTATTTTTGAGTTTCGTCGACTATTTGGCGTGGTTCGATCACCAATGTCCCGCCTTGGGACAACTACAAAACAGACACCATAAAGCGATTGCAAACCGCCTTCAACTCTTCCCTAGTAAATGGCTTCGACACATGCGCGTCCATCCCTGATGCCAATGCCTCCCTTCGGTCATGGTCGAATGCAAAAGCACTCAAAGCCACAATGGGCATCCTCAACCGGGGCGCTTTGTCTTCCCAAAGCCTGTACTGCCGGGTGGCCTCCAGACCGTCCATCTCAGGCATTTGAATGTCCATAAATACCAGGTCAAACGGCGATGAAACCATGGCATCCAAAGCCTCACGTCCATTTTCCACGCATTGGACATTTACATTCCACATCCGCAGCAACGAATCGATGAAGAATCGATTGACTGGGTTGTCCTCAGCCACCAGCACCCGCTTGCCTGCCCAGTCCGTGTCGTCTAACCTTCCCGAAACTGTGGATGACCTGGTGCCCTGCTCAACGGCGAACGTGAAACGGAAGACACTTCCTTCTCCAAGCCGACTTTCCACGGTGGCGTCGCCTCCGTGCAACATGCACAACTCCTTCACGATGGCCAAGCCCAACCCTGTTCCACCGTGTCGGACTTCCCGATTAGTGGCCTGATGGAACCTTTCAAAAACATGGGCGAGCTCATCCTTTCGAATCCCAACACCCGTGTCCTTGACAACAATCTCCAAATGCGCTTGTCCATTGATCTCACCAGTGACCATCGCCCCAAGGGTAATGCGTCCCTTATCGGTGAACTTCACTGCATTCCCCAACGCGTTCATCAGGACCTGAGTCACAATGGCTGCATCTACTTTCCATGTGGACCCAGTCGAAGGATCCAACTCCACCCTGACCTCCACGCCCTTGTCGCTCAATGCCGGCCGAAACATTGAGACGATACGTCGAAACAGCGAATCCAATTCCACAGAAGCGGGCCTGCATTGCCGCTGACCTGCTTCCAACTTGGCCAAGTCCAACACGTCATCAAGCAGTTGCTTCAGTACAGTTCCCCCGCCTTCAATCGCCGACAAAAGGTTCTGCTGAACAGAGTCTAGGTGAGTCTCCCCCAGCAAATCGGCCATGCCCATGATTGCATTCATGGGGGTCCTGATTTCATGGCTCATTCTGGTCAAGAACTCCCGCTCAGAGCGCTGTGCGGCCTCAGCGATATCCTTGGATGATCTCAGTTCTTCCTCTACATTCTTCCTGTCCGTGATGTCTTGGTGAATGCCCATTGACCCGATGACCTTTCCCGTGGAATCTTGAAGTGGCACAGCACTGATCATCAGCCATCTGGTCGCTCCCTGTTTGGTTCGGATGGACAGCTCATACGTACCGGATTTCCCGTCGCTGCGCTCTTGTCTCCTCCGGTTCATCCTGTCCAACTCGGTGCCTTCGAGCAAAACATCGGATGCCCTTTTCCCCAGCAGTTCTGACTCGGTGTGGCCAACGATTTGGCAAAACTTAGGGTTGGCCCGCAGAATCTTTTCGTCGATGTCCACCTCGAGAATGCCCAGGGCCATGTTGGACATGATGTCCTCATACCGCGCATTGGCCTCTTGGAGCTCGCGCACCTTTGCCTCCAGCCCTGCAATTCGCTCGGACTGGTCCAGTTCGTTGATGGAATGAGTACTCATTGGGGGCAACAACAGGGCAGAAGACCATAAGATACGCTTCTTGCACAACCATCTTCGTGAATGTCCATGTCGATTTTCACCACACGCAAGGATATCATCCCATTCCTACCTGCTTTGCTTTGGGTCGGAATGGTAAACGCACAGCCCGATTTGTCCCGCTGGTCGACGATGGTCTCCGCTTTCGAGGAGGCAGCATGGGTTGAGGATCTCGAACAACTCGAACCCGGCTGCATTCTTGAACCCCGGCAGCCGGAACTTGTGACCGATGGGCTTCGCGGCTTCAGTCCCTGGGCCGAGATACTGACTTCCGAACTTGGGTCACTTCCCCTCCCAGAACACCATGCTGACCGGGCACTAGAGCGACTGCTAGAAAATGGCATGCGGCGCTTTCAACTGGTGGAGGCGTCGGCAGACCGCCTTCGTCCCGCCATGGAGGTGGCGCTTGAGGAGGCCGGTCTCCCCCTGGAGTGGGCTGTCCTTCCGATGGTGCTCACGGGTTGGGATGGCGGCTATTACGGACCGGGCCGTCGGGCGGGACCTTGGGCCATGGATCTCCCCACCGGCCTGTCGTTGGGCCTTGCCATCCGAAGGGGATGGGACGAGCGCCACGTGCCAGAAAGCATGGCAAGGGCCGTATGCCAGCACATTATGCAGGTTCAAACCCAGTTTCCCGATTCACCGATGCGCCAAGTTCTGGCCTTCGTGCGGGGCCATTACGCTGGGAGCACCTTTAATGCGGAGGCTGTCGACTCAGATTTGCTCGGTTGGCTGCACCTTTTGCGCGTGATGATTCAGGTCGACCGCAATTTCCGCCGCGATCGGCTCCACGCCCTTTGGGCCCTTCGCGAAAGGCAATGGGCACCATTTGCCTGCAACACGAAAGGGGCGCTTTATTTCAGTCACCACCGCAAAACGGAATGGAACTTGCGGGCCTTGAGAAAGGAGAACCCCTGGTTCACAACGGATTCCATCGGAACCACCCCTCTCCGCCCCTCCATCCGCGTGCACTCGACTTGGTTGGATGACGAATCTGGGCAGGCATGGTGCCAAGCAAAGCGACCTGAAACGAGGCAACAAGCTTGGTCTTACACGGTTCGCCCCGGGGATGTACTGGGCACCATTGCAAGGCGTTTCGGGGTCAGAATTGAAGCGCTCCGCCGCTGGAACGGATTAGATGGCGATTTGATCCGGGCCGGACAAACGCTGGACATCCGCGGCGGAATTCAACCCCTTCCAGTTCCGGTGCAAAGGGGTGTCATGACCCCATCAAATGCTGGGGATTCAGATTGGACCTGGCACACTGTGCAACCCGGCGAGTCTTATTGGTCCATTGCCAAATCCCATCCCGGGGTTAGCCTGGCTGACCTTCTCGACATCAACGATGTGCAACCCGACAAACTTCAGCCGGACATGCGCATTCGAATTCCCATCCATTGAACGAGACATCGCCCAAACCAAGCGATGCCCGCTGGCGGCCGCTGGCCATTCTCCTGCCGGTGGCTGTGGCCTGTGCGATACTGATTCGCCTCTGTCCAGAGGGCGGATGGACCATCGCCGGTCACACCATCCGCATCGAAATGCCTGCTGCTTGGGCCCATTGGACGTCGACCAAAACCGAGCCTGACATCGTGCTACGTTGGAAGCCCGAAGACGTGGAAAATCTACTGGAACGCTATGAGAAACAGTTGTCAGCCATCGAGGCCCTGGATACGGTCCCCGGAAGCGATGTATCCACTGCATCGAGCGCCGAATCCGAAGACACATTGGCCTTGGACTCGGTCACGACGCCGGACTCCCCCCGAACAGAGGCCATCACGGCGCTGGACAAGTCAAGCCAGCCAGTTACCACACCCAGGGTAGATTCACTGGTACCCTCCAGTGGCAAAGACTGGATTCCCGGCAGCCTGCGCATTCGCATCCCCGAAGGAGAAAAGGCCGCATTCCACCGTCTGTTTGCCAAATTGGAAAACGGAGAGCCAGTGCAGGTTCTCCATTATGGAGACAGCCAAATTGAAGGGGATCGCATCTCAGGCACACTGAGAAAACGGTGGCAGGAACGCTGGGGTGGCTATGGTCCTGGAATTCAGCCCCCCGTGCCGCTTGTCCAGAGCTTTGCCCTGACCCAAATGCTGTCTGGAAACTGGACGCGGCACACCCGATTTGGGCGGCGGGACACCACGGATCTCGATGAGAATTACGGCATTCTGGCCAGCTACGCCACTGCAGACACTTCAGATGGCCCTCCGTGCATCGAATTAGGCAGGGAGCGCAGAAGCTCCCCCTCTTTTGGGCGATGGAACCATTTGGAACTCTGGCACGACACGGTGCACTCACCTTGCATCATTCGCGTGGAAGACGTTCCCACCGACACGCTTGTCCCTGGCTCCCCACCGGGCATCCTCAACTTGGCCGGATCGGGCATGGAACCGGGTGGTGCCCCTGCCTCCGTCTGTTTTGATGGCGTGCCACCCAAACTCTTTGCACTGTATCCGGTTGGCGCGGGAATCCAATGGCATTCGGTGGCCATGCGGGGCTCATCGGGAACCCTCTTCCGCAAGCTCTCCCGGGGCCCCTTCCGCTCACAAATTCGCGCATTGGCTCCAGACCTCATCGTACTTCAATATGGAGGCAACACGGTACCCTACACCCGAGACTCCACATCGGCTGCCCGCTATGGCGGTTGGTTCAAACGACAAGTCGAACTGTTCCAAGTTCTGCTTCCCGACGCGGCCATTCTCGTCATTGGCCCCTCCGACATGGCGGAGAAAACGGGTACGAATTGGACCTCCTTCCCCATGCTCGGCGCAGTCAAGACCGCACTTCTCGATGCCAGCCTGGATGCGGGTGTCGCCCACTGGGATTTGTTGGGTGCCATGGGCGGATTGGGAAGCATGCCGGCGTGGGTGGCTTCCGAACCTCCCCTTGCCGGTCCAGATCACATCCACTTCACGCCGCGCGGCGCTCGCAAGGTGGGCGAATGGCTGGACAGGGCATTCTGGGCTGAGTTTCGCCGTTGGAAAACCGGAGGGGCCACCAAGGTCATAACCGCGTTGAAGCCCAAGCCCTCCTCTGTCATCCCCCTGCAAATCAAAGTTGACGATGAAGAATAGACCCCATCCCTGTCTGCTTCGCGTTGGGATGCTCTGCATTCTGATGGGCCAATTTGTGGTTTCGCAGGGTCAGGACAAATCCGCCCACGAGGCAGAAAAAGAAGAGAAGGTGCCGGGCCTTGCCGATACCGACCCCCTGCGATCGGACGACTTGTGGTTCCTACATTCGGTCGAGGACGACATTCTCGGTCAAGAGAATCTCAGTGGGTTTCTTGCGCGGTTCAGGTCCGTTTTGCGAGGTACACCGGTCTCCGGTGATTCCATTCCAGTCTCAGTATTTCACTTCGGCGGATCTCACGTTCAGGCCGGTCGAATTGGATGGGCGTTCCGCAAGCGCTTGGCACAAGACCGACCGGGGTTGGTGGTGAGCCGTGGAATTCTGCCTCCCCATCGATTGGCAGGTGAAAATGGCCCGCCTGAAGTGCGATGGTCGAGCAGCGCAAACTGGCAGGGTCAACGCTCATCACACCGACGTCACACGGGCGATTGGGGCATCACCGGATTGGAAGTCAGCGCCGCAGTCCCCGACACTGTCTGCCTATGGAATGGAGAATGGACCGGACAAGGCTGTGTAGATGCCATCGACATCCTCTCACCCACTGAAAATCATTGGGAATGGAGCAATCCGCATTCGTTGCCATCAGAGGAGCCGCTGGAGGTGGACGCCGGAGACACACTTATGCTGTGGACAACGGACAGCGTCGCCCGCCTCCACGGGGTTTGGATGCGCAATCGGGATGCCGCTTTGGTCTATCACGACCTCGGTGGAAATGGGGCCAGCACCGCCGCTTGGCTGCGCCATTCCCTGCTGGAAGAGCAACTGGAGCATTGCCCGGCTGATTTGGCCATCTTGGCTTGGGGAATCAACGATGCCCACATGCGTCCAGATCGATTCGACCCGGACCGATTTAAGGAGCGCTATTCACAGTTGATTACTGCATTTCGAGCCGCCCATCCGGCAATGGACATCCTGTTGGTCACCAACAACGACAGCCACTACCGCAACCGACACAACCCAAATGCAGAACGTGTCCGACAAACCATGGCTGCCCTTGTAGAAGAAATGGAAGTGGCCTGCTGGGATCTGTATGGAGTTTTGGGAGGTGCGCATTCGATGGACCTATTACAGCGCACTGGATTCGCCTCAAGCGACCACCTGCATTTTAACCGCAACGGATATGAGCTGATCGGGGAGCTCCTGTATGATGCCCTTGTCCGGGCTGCACTCCAAAACGCGATGGAACCATGATGGATTGGCACTCCCTTGTTGCGTACGACGCAAGTGCGCCTTGGACTTTCCTCAATGCTGGATTCTGGATGTTTTTGGTGGTCGTGCTCGCAATCGATGCATGCTGGAACCGCGATCGCCAAGGGACCATGCGCCACGTATGGCTTCTTATGGCCAGCCTCTTGTTCTATTGGAAAACGTCGGGGTGGTTTGTCCTGATTCTGATCTTTTCGACCTGCAGCGACCACTTCATTGGCCACCGCATCGCCGACTCGCAGGCCAAACGCCGTCGCAACGCCTGGCTCGCTGTGAGCATCGCGCTCAATCTGGGCCTTCTGTTCTACTTCAAGTACACCTACTTCTTGACAGACGCCTGGAACAGCACCACCGGAGCGCACATCATCCCCCGGAACTGGTTGGCCCAAGGTGCCAATGCAGCTTTGGGGACCACGTGGTCAGTCGACAGGATCCTTCTCCCAGTGGGCATCAGCTTCTACACCTTCCAGACCATCAGCTACACCGTGGACATCCACCGCGGACATGTTGCCCCACTCAAGCGACTGACGGATTTCGGATTTTACGTCTCCTTCTTTCCCCAGCTTGTGGCAGGCCCCATCGTTAGGGCTGCGGATTTCGTTCCCCAAATACTCAAACCCGACACTGTCACGCGCGAAACTGTGGGGAAGGCCGGATTCTGGATTCTCAACGGATTATTAAAAAAGGTCCTTCTGGCCGATTGGATTGCCGTCAACTTCAACGACCGCGTCTTTGCTTCCCCGGCAGCCCACAGTGGGTTCGAAATGTGGATGGCGATGTACGGCTATTCCCTTCAGGTCTATGCCGATTTCAGCGGATATACCGACATGGCTATAGGTGTGGCGCTCTTGATGGGATACCGCCTCCCTCAGAACTTCAACAGCCCCTATAAGGCGGACAGCTGCGGCAACTTCTGGAAGCGTTGGCACATGAGCTTGTCCGGCTGGCTCAAGGACTACCTGTACATCCCCATGGGCGGCAACCGAAGCGCATCGTGGTTTACGGCCATCAGCGCGGGATTCCTCTTGACGTTTGTGGTCCTTTTGGAGCCTGATTCGAGCGCCTTGAGCATCCTTCTGGGCACGCTGATTGGCGGAGGCATTGCCATGGCGCGAGTCCCGAAATTCCAGCGGTGGATTGTCACCAACGTGAACATCTGGATGACCATGCTTCTCGGCGGACTGTGGCACGGCGCAAGCTGGAACTTTGTGATCTGGGGCGGCCTCAATGGATTGGGAATCACGGTATACAAGCTCTGGCGAAAGGTCAGTCCATGGGAAACCAAAGACCGATTTTGGAAACGCGCTGTCGCCGTGCTCATCACCTTTCACTTTATCACCTTCACGCGCATCTGGTTCCGGACGGCATCGCACACCACATGGGCCTCTTTCGGGTCTGAGCACGACTTATCCGCAGAATGGGACGCAGCCAACTTGGTCCTTTCCCAGCTGGCGAATGCCACGCCTATTCACGTGTTGAAGGAGGTGATGTACCACTATGGCCATGTCTTTACGGTCATGGCCATCGGGTATGCCATTCACTTGCTGCCATCAAAATGGAAGACCGAGTATCGCGCTGCTTTTGTCCGTGCGGGACTCCCCATTCAAATTGCCTTAACCACAGTGTCCGTGGCAGTGGCCATGGCCGTTCTCGCCGCTGGCGGAACGCCGTTCATCTACTTTCAGTTCTGATCCCATTCAGTTTGGTCTGGTACCGCCATGTCCAAGCGGACCCCATCATATGCACTGCAATTTTTTGTGTTTCGGCTGCACCCGGTCGCAAAGGCAAGAATCCACAAAACCCCCAACATAATTACCATGTGCCGCTGGTTCCTTGCGTGGCGATCCACATCAACTTGACCGGAAGGGCGGCCGTTGGTACCTAGGGCGATTGCGCGGACTTTGGGATGGTTGGAATCTTGCATGGCAGGTAATTAACGAATGTAAGGTCCGATTTGTTGTATCGTAAAATGAAGTTCAGGGACAGGTCCGTGCCCACCGTACTTTCGTTCCATGAGCCAGCAGTCCACAGACCCGCAGATTGAGCAGAAGATGCTCGACTTTAGCCTCATCCTGTTGGTGGCATACAACATGGTGTTCCTGTTGGATATCCTGCTCTCAGCCGTTCCCGGCAACTTCGCCGCGAAGGCCATGGACTTCATCGATACCCGACGGGGTTGGATCACCCTGTTTGAAGTGCTCGCCGCCGTTTCCCTGTTTGCCGACCTCGTGGTGCGCTTTGATTACTACGGAAAAGGCAGAAATCTGAGGGTGTTTGCGATTGCAATCGCAGGGGCGGGTTTAGTATTCAAGGCCTTTACCTTTTACCTGAACTCCTCCTATTTAGAATGACCAGAGGGCGTCAATCGTCCCACTGGTATTCGAAATCCGCATCTTCGAGTCGATTGGGACGCGCCTTCCACGCCGTGAACCGCTCCCGTGTCCACAGAATGAATTCATATTGGGTCAAGGCCTTGAGAACGGCCTCTCCAGGGTCAATGAACTCGACAAAATCGTCGAACTGGGCCCTTTCGAGATCTACGATTTCATAGTCGACATATTTCCCCAACAGCTCCCGCAGCAGTTCCCTTCGTCGGTCCTCGTTTTCCAAACGTGCCACTTCCCGCTTGCTCCTCTCCATGCGATTGAACTGCTCATAGAGATATGTCAAAGGGCTACTCAAGGCATCGATTCCGCTCGTCCGGTATTCCTTCTCTTCGTACCCCAAGGCTTCAATGTCGCGCACAATTTCGCCGAGCTCCCGGGGTGCAATCACCTCAGCTGCAGACACCGCTACAGCGATTTTCGACAAATGAATCGACCAATTCACCCCACCTTCAGTGCCTTCCGTGGGAATCCGTTTAGTAACCGTTCGGTAACCAATGGCCGCAAATTGAAGGGTGTCTCCTGTAGACACGTGAAGAGCAAATCGACCGCTTGAACTACCAAACCGCCCCTCGCCAGTCGAGCGGTTTACTATCATGCATCCCGGAAGGCCACGGCCGTCCGGGCCGAGCACCTCTCCCGACAATGGAACCAAGACCGAGTCCAATCCTGCTCCCTCCTGAGCCAACATGCCCTGAAGAGGGAGAACGACAAAAAGAAACCACAGCGGTTTTGGGATGAACTGGCAACGGGGGGAATTCACAGGACCAAACTACCGCTAACTTGTGAGCGCCATGGCCAAAGACCCTGAAAACAACGCCCGGTCACGGGCGCTTCGGAACATCCGGACCGCCAGAGCGCGGTCGCGTGGGGATGTGCACGAGTGGGCCGACACCATCATCCAGGGAGACCGCGCCGCCTTGGCCCAAGCAATCAGCCTCATCGAAAGTCGACGAGAAGCGGACCGACCGGAAGTCGAAGCGCTGCTTGCGGCCATGCCGTCTCCGGCGAAACCCACCCGCCGTTATGGCATCACCGGTGTTCCTGGGGTCGGAAAAAGCACCTGGATTGAGTCTGCTGGCATGGCCCTTCTGGACCAAGGACACCGGGTGGCGGTTCTGGCCGTGGACCCTTCCAGTAGCCGAACCGGAGGCAGCATGCTGGGAGACAAAACCCGCATGGAAGTTCTGGCCCGGCACCCCAAAGCCTTTGTGCGCCCGTCTCCTGCAGGCAACACCTTGGGCGGTGTCGCTCGTGCCACCCATGAAACCCTTCTCCTTTGCGAAGCGGCAGGCTTTAACCGCGTCCTCATTGAAACGGTCGGTGTTGGCCAGAGCGAAACAGAGGTCAGACGGATGACCGACGCCTTCATTCTGCTCATGCTTCCCGGTGGAGGCGACGGTGTTCAAGGCATCAAGCGGGGCATTCTCGAGTGGGCCGATGTGGTCCTCATGAACAAGGCCGACGGGCCTGCCGAACAAATTGATCTGGCCAAATCCAGCCTGGCCGCTTTCCGCGGTGCGTTGGCCCTGATGCAACCCCCGCTTGACGGTGAGCCTCCCCTACTCGGCCTGAGCTCCGGTCTAGATTCCGATGGCGTTCGCACATGGATGGAACAAATCGAAGGGCGCATGGAGCGCGCAGCGTCAAGTGGTCAGCTGAACGACCGAAGAAGCCGACAAGAAAAAGCTGCTCTCGATGCCCTTCTGGATCGGGAAATCCTGATGAGAATGAAATCTAAACCGGGATTTGATCAGGCTTGGAAACAGTTGCAAAGTGAATCACACCGCACACAAAGTGCAGCGTTTGATGCAATCAGAAGGATGCTAGACAGATTAGATTAAGAGGGTGTCCTCAATTGCTTTTGTGCACTCTTTTCATCTTCTCGTGCTTCTTCCCTGGATGCTGATTTTGGCCATTCTCGTGGCTGGAAGGCCGTGGAGACCCCTTCGAGAGGGCCAGAATTCTCGACCACCACTGGGTCCTGCAGAGTCCCTTGTGACAACCGCGCATCGAACCCCGCTCCGGCTGTATTGGCCCATGGCCTTGTCTCCCACATTGGCCGTACTCCTTGCAACCCAAACTTGGCCGTGGACCTCCATGACACCGGAATTGTTGTGGTTTGGGCTTATCGGTCTTCCTGTTCTGTGGTTCGTTTCCCGACGCAGTGCATTGCAAAGTGCAAAAAAGGAGACGTATGCTTCGCAGGAAATGGCTTGGATTGTCTGGCGCAGGGGGAGCATCCAAAATGAAATCATGCGGGCACGAGAGCACGAAGCCATGGACCGCAGAATGCGCCGTTGTCGTTCGACGCTGTTGCTCTCCCAAGAAGACAGCAAAGACACACATCACCTTTTTCAGAGGTTAGAACGGACCCTATCCGACCCAGCCGTCGATCGCCACTCCGCCGCCTCACTGGTAGGTGGGATAGCGGCCCACCTCAGAAATGTCTTCATCGAGCGCGATCGAGACGATGTCTCGTTTGGTGAAACAGCCGGGCATGTTGCGCGGTGGGCGGGATGGCTGGAGGAACTCGGTGCCGGCACCATCTCCGTCTTGGGCGCACCGGTTGCCGGATCTGAACTCTATGCCCGGAAGGTTCCCTCTACGCTGTTTTTGGGCATGGCAGAACGCATGGGCATCTCCCTCTTAGAAGAAGGTAGAGAGGTTGATGTGCAATGGACTTGGTCAGTGGAATCTGACCGCGTGCGATTGTCGACGTCGGACCTCCCCATATCACCATGGTCAGAAAGCACTGCAAGGGATTGGGATACCGCGTTTATGCTGAGGCATGGCGGCATCGCCCACGCTGGAGGCAGCTGGCATTTTGAGTTGCCCCTAATTCCGGGCTGAACCGCGCAGGACCGACGTCAATTCTGAATCTTGATCAGCGCCTGTTCGAACGGCACTGTAATCTGATCGCCTGTGCGCATGTCCCGGAGGGTGCAGGTCTCCTCTTGAATTTCATCACTACCGAACACAAGAACGTAAGGCACACCTCGATCGTCCGCGTATTTGAACTGTCGCTTGAGTTTGGCAGCGTCAGGATATACCTCCGTTCTCAAGCCGCGCACCCGACAGAGGCTGGCGGCATTGAGCATCGCAGGAATCGACTCTTCCCCCATGTGGAGAATGAGGACGTCGAGATCCGTTGACAGGTTCTCCGGAAATGCTTCGAAATGCTCAAGCACATCATAAATGCGGTCCGCCCCGAAGCTGATGCCAACGCCACTGACTCCGGGCATGCCAAATATGCCCGTAAGGTCATCATATCGGCCGCCCCCGCAGATACTTCCCACGGGCGCACCTTCCACTTGCACCTCAAAGATGGCTCCAGTATAATAGTTCAAGCCCCGCGCCAAGCCAGGAGCGAACACTAGCTCAGGCGCGGCTATGCCTTCTCCATTGGACAACGACCACAAGGTGCGCAGGGATTGAATTCCCTCCTCGACAAGCGGATGGGCAAATTCGGACACCAGAGCGGCCATACCAGCTTCCCCTTCCGGCCTCTGCACCAGCATGTTTTGCGTACCCGACAATACTTCGGCATCGAACCCGCGGCGCTCAAGCTCATCGCACACCCCATCAACACCAACCTTGTCCAGTTTGTCTACAGCCACCGTCCAGTCGGTCAATCGGTCCGCATCCACCCCAATAGAGTCGGCGATTCCGGCGAGTATTCGCCGGTCATTAACCAAGATGCGGTATCCCGGAACACCCAGTCCCTTTAAAGCTTCGCTGAACAGGCTAACCAATTCAAGCTCACAGAGGATGCCAGTCGAACCAATGATGTCCGCGTCACATTGAACGAACTCTTGATAGCGACCGCGACCGGGTCGATCCCCCCTCCAAACAGTCTGCATCTGGTAACGCTTAAACGGCATGGGCAGCACATTCCTGTGCATGGTGACAAACCGTGCGAACGGCACTGTCAAATCATACCGCAGGGCTTTTTTCGATATCTGAAACGAAAGCGCCTTGCTGTCTTTTGATTCAAGTGTCTCATTTTGGGCCTTGGACAAAAAGTCACCGTTGTTGAGCAGCTTGAAAATGAGCTGGTCCCCTTCCTCCCCGTACTTGCCCGTCAGCGTCGCCAATGACTCCATGGCCGGGGTTTCGATTGGTGCGAAACCACGGGCCTCAAATGCCGCGCGCAACGTAGAAAAAATCCACTGGCGACGGGCCATGATGGCGGGAGTAAAATCGCGTGTGCCCTTCGGTATGCTCGGCTTGCTCATCGTGGTCCAAAGTTAGTTTGGGTTCCGCTCCCAAATGAATATTCGACGATCGTCTCCGCCGGAGGCCAACGTCCTGTCGTCGAGCCAGCACAGAGCGTTAACCGACCGCGTGTGCCCCTCTGACCCCTTTCGAATTAGCCTGGCTTCTAGGCAGAGGTCTGCTGAATTCCATACAGCTGCACTCCTGTCCCTCGATGATGTGGCCACGCGAAGACCATCAGGGGATCTTTTCAATCGGTAGATAGCGGCCTTGTGCGCTTCGATGGCCACGATTTCTTCTAGCCGTTTGCCCTCGGTCTTCCATATCCGGATTCGGCCATCTGCACCCGCCGATCCTACGGCAGGTTTCCCCGGCCATTCCACCATAGCACGCAGACTGCCTTGATGCAGCAGTTGCCCTTCACAGTCATCTTCGCGGTGCACCTTTCCTTCATGGGTACCCGCCCACACACCTTCTCGACGTTGCATCAAGCACCGGACACGCCCGTTGACCTGTGCGATCAACTCTCCCGAATTCCATCGACGAACAGCACCGTCCGCCCCAGCACTGAAATCCTCTGATATCACAAAAGTACCGCCCTGATGGCCCGAGTGAAATTTCACCGTTCCGGACTCCCAAACCACAATTCCACCGGAAGCACCGCCGCAAACGGCGCCGCCACCGGACAAGGCATGAACGCAGAACAAAGCCTCATCAGCTTTTGCGACGGCCTCCCCCGTTGCGTTCCAGCCCGCATCATCTTTCCACCAGCGCACCAGACACCCGTCTCCACCCACACTCCAAAGCAAATTAGGTCCGGGGGATGCTAGATCGTACACCGCTCCCATGTGACCTTCCAAAGAAGCCACGCAGCGCCATGCGCCGCCTGCATCCGATTTGCTTTTAGCGGACATGTCGTAAAAGTACCTCGGATTGCCGCGCTACCAGAGTGAACCGAACCACTCGATAGGCGCTTCACCTCTGCCCTTGAGCCAGCGGTTCACTTCGCTAAAATGACCACAACCGATAAACCCCCGATGGGCGCTGAGCGGACTGGGATGCGGTGCTTCTAAGATGAGGTGGTCAGGGTGGAGCGCGACCAAACGGCCTTTGTACTCTTGGGCGTGTCGTCCCCACAACAAAAAGACCACGGGACGGTGGTCCAGCGCACCGAGTATGGCTTCCGTGACCGTTTGCCACCCCAAGTGGCCGTGTGATCCGGCCTTTCCCTCCGCCACAGAAAGCACAGTGTTGAGAAGCAAAACCCCTTGGTCTGACCAGCTCCCAAGGTCCCCATGGGCTGGCGGGGTTCCCCCGCAATCCCGAGCCAATTCTTTAAACACGTTCCGCAACGAAGGGGGAATCGTCACACCACGGGGCACGGAGAATGCCAAACCATGCGCTTGGCCAGGCCCATGATATGGGTCCTGTCCCAAGATGCAGACCCTGACCTGTTCCGGCCCACCCGTGGCCTTGAGTGCTTCAAACCAATTATTCGGTTGGGGATGACAAACCCCAGTATCATATGCAAGCCGAACACGCTCGCACAGTTCTGGAGAGATGGCTCGCGTAAGAATTGGGGACCAACCGCGGGTTGATTTTGCCAGGCGAAGTGGATCCTGCTGTGGTATCCTTGTCAACGACATGTGTGAAACCTCCTAAAATACGCGGTGTCTTCCATTGGTGGCGGCCATGCTCCGGGGTATTTTTGTTGCCCTCGATCATGACGGAAGCCCTCAAGGATAAGCTCACTTCCACTGAAGGAAAGAAGCTCTATGGTTATCAAGCCAAGGCGATTGACACCATCATGGACCGGATGCGGCGGTTCCCGGAGAACTACAACGTGTTGTATCAGCTCCCCACGGGTGGGGGCAAAACGGTCATCTTCAGCGAGCTGGCCAAGCGCTTCATTCTCGAACAGGGCAAAAAGGTCCTGATCCTCACCCACCGCATCGAATTGCTGGGCCAGACGAGCAGAATGCTCTCTGACATCGGCGTCGACAATAAGATTATCGATTCCAAGGTGAAGATGCTCGAGGAGGACAAGGAACACTGGTGCTATGTGGCCATGGTGGAGACCCTCAACAACCGACTCAATGACGAGCACATCGCCTTTGATAACCTTGGTCTTGTGGTCATCGATGAGGCGCATTACAACAGCTTCCGCAAGCTCTTCAAATTCTTTGAAAACCAGATTTTGCTTGGAGTGACCGCCACACCTCTGTCGAGTAACATCAAGCTCCCGCTGAAAGACAACTACCAAGAACTCATCGTCGGTGAATCCATTTCGAAGCTCGTGGAAGAGGGCTACTTGGCCAAGGCCATGACTTACAGCTACGATGTCAACCTCAAGTCCTTGAAGGTGGGCATCAACGGGGACTACACTGTCTCCAGCTCAGAGCGTCTCTACGGCAACTATTTCATGCAGGAGAAACTCCTATATGCCTATGAAGAAAAGGCCAAGGGAAAGAAGACACTGATATTCAACAACGGCATCCACACCTCGTTGATGGTCGCTCAGCTTTTTGAAGAAGAGGGCTATGAGATTCGACACCTCGACAACACCCACACCGAAAAAGAAAGGCAGGAAATCCTGACGTGGTTCCACGAAAAGCCCGACGCCATCCTGACCTCAGTAAGCATCCTCACCACAGGATTCGACGAACCTTCTGTGGAAACCATCATTTTGAATCGGGCCACGAAATCCTTGACGCTCTACCATCAGATGATTGGTCGCGGGTCGCGGGTATTCAATGAGAAAAAGGACTTCACAGTCATCGATCTCGGCAACAACGCCCGGCGTTTTGGACTCTGGAATGCCCACGTTAATTGGGAAGACATTTTCCGCGCCCCCAACGCTTACCTCGAAGGGCTCTACACAGACGAGGAAATCGAGGAGACGTTTGTTTACGACATGCCAGAGCGGCTCAGGGTGCTCTTTCGCGTCGAAGAAATGGAGCCATTTTCCATGAAGGATGCCTACGTTGAAGCCACACGAAAGGGCAAGCGACCAAAGGAAGCCATCAACTTCAGTCTCGACAATCATGTCGAGATGATTAAGCGGGTAGCGGAGGACGAGTTCCATGCGATAGAGCTAATTGACGAATTAGACGGTGACATCGAGCAGCGCATTCGGGACTACACGAAGTGCATCTCTAAGACCACGGACAACTACCGTCAATGGCTGATTGAAGAGTATCTCCGAAAGCTCAAACAAGGCCTTCGCCTTGCGTTTGAGGATTGACTCAACCACAAAATTTATCCATACGGGCACAAAGGTTCTGATTTCGTCGAATGGAAAGTGACCTTTGACGCTTTCATTGCCTCTTATGGAATGGCTTGAAGTCTCAGCCGAATGGCGGTCTGAACTATTCTGGAGTTCGGTCATTGCAATGGTTGCGGGCATCGCCTTCACCGCGAGCCAGCTCGACAGGGGCGAGTGGAGAAAATGGAGACAGTGGCGGTTGCTCGAACCCAAAACAGCCCTGTCGCCCATTTGGATTTTAGCCACGGTAATTTGCCTTTTGGCCGTGCTTATCGGTTACCATGACCCGCTCTGGTCTCTGGGTGCCTTGATTGGACTCGGTTCACTTTGGGTAATTCTCGACCGTTTGGTTCGGCAACACACTCAGCGAGAAGGACAACGGAGAAAATCGGAGATCGCCCACTGGCATACCCGGCTTAGAGCGGAGCATTGGCTCGCCCAACAGTCCTTAATTAAACGCCGGGAATTGGCGAGGGTCCAGGCGGATTCGCTGCGGCATTTGATGGACCCGCACTTTCTCTTTAATGCCCTCAATGGGGTGATGCACGATTTCCTTCAAGACGAACGAGATGCGGGCCTGTCTCACCTGCGCGCCTTTCGTCGGCTTGCCGTGGACCAGATTGAAACCGGCCGGGGCGGATGGCTCACATTGGAACGTGAATGGTCCATGCTCAAAGACTACATCCAACTGGAACTTCGCCGCATCAATCGACCTGTAAAATGGAGGCTTTACCCACTTCCCGACCACATAAAATCACGTGAGATTCCGGCCTTTATGATTCAACCCCTGGTCGAGAATGCACTTTGGCATGGCCTTGGCGGCACGGCCCTCCTCGGTTCAGGCACGCTGGATGTGGAGGCGCGGCTAGGCGGGATGGACAGGGCCATCATTCTCGTGCGAAACTCTCGGCGGCCCGAGGAGACGGACTTGGAAGGCAGGCCAATCAATCGACATGTTTCTCCCCGTCGGAGGCGACACGCCATGGACCTCATTCGGCAGAGGTTGGCCTTAATGGGAGGAGACAGCCAAGACGCGCTCGAGCTGGAGACCACGGAGACTGAAACCCGGGCACAGCTCATTTTGCCTTGTCGACAGAATTTGTGGAGAATGTCTTGATACCGTCCATTGTCCATCTCCGAACCTCTGCTATCTTGGATTTTCATCTTGTATTGATATGAAACTCCAAACGGAGAACATCTACCAAGTCATCGAACTTCCCGCTGCTCCAGCAAAAGTCTTTGACGCACTTCTCGATCAAGATGCCCACGTGGCCTTCACCGGAAAAGATGCACTCATCCAACCGCACGAAGGGGGCGCTTTTTCGCTCTGCAACCAGAACCACACGGGTTATTTCTTGCACATCGTCCAAAACAAGCGCATCGTGCTCGCTTGGACCCACAGAAAATTCCCCGCCGGTCACTTCACCACGGTGGACATGCGCTTGTCCCGGAATGAGATGGGTAACACCACCCTCATCCTAAACCACATTGGTGTGCCCGCAGGAGACGATGGCTGGATGACCGAATCATGGATGAAAAGCTATTGGTCCTTGTTGGTCGAGCACCTTAGGGAATCAATCGAAGTGGCTCAGGTCTGATTCGATTCCATGGGCCACCTTGGAAGTGGTCCATCTGATAGACTTCCCGATTCTTGCCGCATTGAAGCGAACTGTCCGGCCATGGCAATCATTGCCCCATTGTCCGTGCAATATTTAAACGGGGGAATGTGAACGGACCACCCCCTTCTCCTTGCCAAAGCTTCCACACCTGCTCGCAGTCCGGAATTCGCGCTAACTCCCCCCTGAATGGCAACGGCCGTTCTCCCAAAGCGATCGGCGGCCTGTTCCAATCGAGACACCAGCATCTTAACGATGGTGTACTGCAATGATGCACACACGTCGGCCTGCCAGCCCTCCCTGCGCATCGCTTGCCCCCCATCGCGTTCTAAGGTTCGCAACACAGAAGTCTTCAGGCCGCTGAAACTGAAATCTAAGCCGTTCATTTTCGGGGCAGAAAAAGCGAAGGCCTCTGCATTTCCTTCCTGAGCCAAACGGTCCACATGGGGTCCGCCCGGGTAGGGAAGCCCAATCATTTTTGCCACCTTATCAAATGCCTCGCCTGCGGCGTCATCCATGGTTGTGCCCACCACTTCAAGCGTCCAAGGCGAGCGTGTATCAACCAATTGTGTGTGTCCTCCTGAAACTGTCAGGGCCATCATCGGTCCGGTCGGCGGGTTCGCATCTTCCAACCAATGGGCAAGCACATGAGCCCGCATGTGATGCACAGGCCACATGGGCACCTTAAGCGACCAAGCCAAACTTCGTGCGAAAGCGCTCCCGACGAGCAAGGACCCGTGCAAGCCAGGTCCCCGCGTGTAAGCGATGCCCTCGATGTCCTCCAGCCTGCACCCCGCCTGTTCAAGTGCTCCGTGCAGTACAGGAACAATGTGCCGTTGGTGGGCCCGCGATGCAAACTCAGGCACCACGCCACCATACTTGGCATGGATATGCTGGGCCGCCGTGAACTGTGACAGGAAGACATTGCCGCGCAACACTGCAATACTCGTGTCGTCACACGAACTCTCAATGCCCAGCATCAGCTGGGGCTTCACCGGCGCCCATTGCGTTCCTTTGTGTTCAGCCATCATTCAATTCAGTTGTGGCATCATTTCTGTTGCGAAGGTCGCTGTCAGACGATGAAAGAACACGCCCCCCCCTCCCAAAAACCCGAATCTCCGGCACCCCGCCGGAGAAGGTGGAGGATTATAACATGGTCCGGCGTTGTAGTCCTTCCCTTTCTTCTTCTGTTTACCCCCCCTGTCCAACGTTTGGCCGTCAGGTTAGCCGTACACCATTTGGGCTCCCTTCTTCCCTCGGACGCTTCACCCACTCAAATATCAATTGGCTTCGTGGGCATTCACCACCATCCGCTTGGGATTGCCTTGTGCGATGTCAACTGGTCCTTGGAAAACACAGACCAATTGCTGCTTAGTGCAGAATCTATAGCGGTTAAGCCCCAAGGACTCGACCCATCGACATGGGACCAGATTCACCTCAAAGGGGTGTGCATCCGGTCTGCGCTGTTCGACTGGCTAACACCCGCCCTGTCTCCTCCAACAGCGAATAAATCCGATGGACAGGTCTCCGCCGCATTCGCCGTCGGGAGTTTGGAGCTTAAAGACATTCAGGTGACCCTTCCTTGCACATGGACAGGTGGCGTGGACTCTCTCGTTTTGCATCTCGAGGACGCCGAGGTGAGCGATCTGATTTGGGATGGAAACCAACCGAAATGGTCCGATGGCCGCGTCGACCTCAGCGCATCAGGGCTGTATCGGAACCAATTGTATAAAATGGCATTAAAAGGCGAGGGAACACCCGGTGGGCTTGGGCTGACCATTCGAGAAAATGCACCAGGCGAAGGATTTCCGATTCGCGGGCGCGGCTCTGCGATACACAGGCTGAATTCGGCATTCATTCAGGTCGACCTACCCGCACACGAGGCGGATGTCACATTGGAATTGGACGCAGGCTCCCTTCAGACATCGGTGGGGTGGTCAATGGACTCCCTCAAATTGAATTCGCTTTTCCTCGACATCGCAAGCCTATCCGTGCTGTCCACAGATGGTCCAAAGTCACCGGGAACGCTATATTTTCAAGGTCCTCTTCGCATTCCCATTACAGGCCTCACCACTGGCAATCCGGAATGGGGCACGCCAGAAATTCAAGGCGAACTGACATGGAGTGGAACCATTGCCCACGACAGTCAGCCCCCAACCACCCTTTCCGGCACATGGATTCCCGAATCTGGAGCGATCGAAACCACCGCCATCATCCGTCCCGATTTCTATGGTGTTCCCAACCATGTACTCAGGTTGAATTTGGCGGGAATGCTTCCAAAATGGACCGCTACCACAAGCGATGAACCGAGCATTTCTCCCCTCGATTGGAACGGCAAATGGTCCATTGAGACTGTAGACGCCTCGCCGGGTCTCACCTCCGGATCGGGAGACATCGCATTCCAGATTCATCAGCCTGAGACGGACAGTTGGCTGGGTCAGTTCGACATCGATGGCCGATGTGACCCTTTGACGATGTCCGAATCTCTCGAGCTCTATGGCCTCTTCTCTTGGAAGGGAGAAGTCACACTCCAAAATGACCTCACCCCTGCCTCCTGGTGGACCCATATGGACATCACCGATTCGCGGTGGATTCCCAAGCCTGGTTTCGGTTCATCCACCTCCGCTGGCGCTCCAATGGCAATGCACCGTTTCTCATTGCAAGCTCGGGGGACAGCAAGCGAATTCTTGGCCTCGCTAGATGGTGACTTTGTCCAAGGCACAATTGAGGGACCTTTGGATTCAGATGGCTGGACAGGTCCGGTACAGCAGGCGCTGGCTTCCGGAGGATTTGCCTCTCCGCCGCAAAACCAAGTCGGTTGGACTGACTGGACTGTGGACCTCACGTTGCTCCAAGATGACCTCCTTGAAAGGTGGAGCTCGGGAACCCGCTCAGTCGGCTCCAATTCAAGGCTGACCGGCTCATATGTGGGTGGTGACTTGGTTTCTCAAATAGACCTGACCGCCCTGCACAGCGAAGACATCCGAACAGGCCCCTTGACCCTGTTCTTGACCGGAGGCACCTCTGCCCTTCACGTGGAACTCGAAGCCAAGGCAGCACAATATGGAAATGCTGCTCACTTAGACAGATTGACCTTGGACGCCACCGTTTCGACGGGAACAAAATCGAAAATTAGCCTTGAATGGGACGCCCCACTTGCAGGTGAAATCGAGGCCCACCACCAATTAATCGGCGAAAAGGAGCACCTGGTCAAGCCCAAAGTATTCAATGCGGAACACGCCTCAGGACTGTGGACCTTGGATACAACGCTGCAACGCGAGCTCCGATGGACAGGAGCAGACTGGACAACGCTTGTTGTAGACGGATTTGCTTTGGCCGGTCCACTCGGTCGTGTCGCGCTCAGTTCAATCCCATCTCTTGGAGGACGCGCTTCGATACTGGGGTTGGATATCGATGGTGTGCCTACCGAATCTCTGCCCCGATGGGCTGGTGCAATGAATTTTGAGGCACCAGACGTGAGCGGCACATTGAATGGTCGGGCCGAAGTCAACTTGTCCTCTCTTGATACAAAAGCCTATGTGCAGTGGCAGGACGCGAAAATCATCCCCTACACATTGGGCGATCTCTGTTTCGATCTCGCATGGGAGAAGTCGTGGTCTGGATCGGTACAGCAATTTATAGGGGAAAGAGAAGTTCTGGTCGCCCATCTAAATGAAGCCGGCACAGCAGCGCTGTCCCTGAACAAATGGCCCCTCACCCTTCTCAATCCGCTCCTGGATAAGGCCGGAGTGGACTTGGATGGCAGCGCTCAAGGCGCGGTTCAGGTGACCATGAAAGACGGGCTCCCCATCGCGTTGGGCCAAATTGAACTCGATGTTCCAGACCTGCACGTGGATGCCACGGGAAGCTGGCACACCATCAACGGTGAGCTTCGCCTGGAGCCAGGCTTCATGGGCATGGACCAAGCCCTTGTCACCGACCAAAACAATCATGAGGCCAGACTGAACCTCACCATCCTGCACGAAGACTACACACAATGGAACTATGACTTGGGCATCGAAATCGGCGCTGAACCATTCAAGGTCATGGACCTGCCTCCTGGGGCCGACAGACTCTTCTACGGAACGGTTTTTGCGACTGGACAACTCGATGTGTCAGGTGACGAAACGGGCGTGGGGATAGAAACGGCACTGCGCAGTGAGGCGGGAACCCAATTCACCCTTCCTCTGGATGCTTTGGAGGGAACGGATATCCCCAGTGGCATCCAATTCGTCGGCGGTCAAAACCCACCCGCTGCCGAAACCAATCCACTCCCCTTTGACCTAAGCCTGTCTCTCGGTATTGAGGTGACCCCAGATGCGGAGTTGTCGCTGGTGCTCGACGGCCGATCGGGGGAACGGGTTGACGGCAGGGCGAGCGGAATACTAGAAATCGCGCAAACAGCTGCACTTCCCCTCACCGTTCAAGGCGGACTGAACATCGTCAAGGGTAAATACCGCTTCAGTCTGCGCGATCTGTTCACCAAACGCACCCTCGCATGTCACGCTAGACTATTCGCGCTCATCAACACCTATTCTTCAGGCAGAGAGCGCGACTTGTTTAAAATTGCGTTCACCGCGAATCTCGCAAACTGCTCAAAATTAGTACCACCGATTAAATCGAGAGGTCCGATGTCGCCTGGTGCGTGGATGACGGGATTTTA
>PBIE01000040.1 GCA_002720375.1 Crocinitomicaceae bacterium
GGTATTCTCCGTTTACAACCTGTACAACAGGCAGAATCCATATTTCATTTATTTCGGTAACGACGGTGATTTAACCGAGGGAACTCTCGATATACAGGCCTACCAAGTGAGTCTGTTTCCCATTCTCCCATCGGTCACCTGGAACTTCAAGTTCTGAGGCGCCCAATCGATTATGTCCACTCAATGCCTGCCGCAGAGGCCATGTTGACGCCCCAGTCACAAGAAGCCAAGCGCCGCTACCTTCGCTTCATGGGACCGCTTTCCGCGCTCAATCCGTTTTTCTGGAAATACCGCGGACGGTTGTTGCTCGGATTTCTATTTGTCTTCTTGACCAATGCATTTGCAGTCTTCGCCCCTGTCGTAATTGGCGAAGGCATCAATGCCTTGGAAGATGGCTATTCTCGTTTTCTGCGCCCCATATCTGAAGGTGCCGACCTCGAGAATCTGTTTCTGAACGCTTCTCTGGATTTGCCACCGACCTTAAGTCACATCGCAGACTGGACAGGATGGGGTGAAAATGGGTTTGTTTCCCTGAACAACCAGAATGACGTCATCCTGGCCATCGCAACCATTGCCGGACTTCAAGCCGTCCTCTATCTGCTGGCATACCTGCTAAAGGGCATCTTTTCGTTCATGACAAGGCAAACCATCATTGTGATGAGCCGACTCATCGAATACGACCTCAAGGCGGCCATCTACGATCACTACCAGCGCCTTCCGATCTCGTTCTATAAAGTCCATGCCACAGGGGACCTCATGAACCGAATCTCCGAGGATGTTTCTAAAGTCAGGATGTACCTCGGACCGGCAGTGATGTATGGTCTGACACTGGTCACCATGATGGTGCTCACCATCGGGGTCATGATTCAAATTGACCCCGTCCTAACCCTGTGGTCATTGGCCCCACTTCCATTCATGAGTGTGTCAGTTTATTTCGTGAGTGCGCGGATTCACCAAAAGAGCGATGCTGTTCAAACCCAGCAAAGCCTGCTCAGCGCAATGGTACAGCAAGCTTTTGCGGGCATCCGCGTCTTGTTGGCCCACCGCAGAGAGGCCCGTGCTGAAGCTCGATTTGCCATTGAGGCAGACCTGTACAAAGCCCGAACGCTTGACCTGGTCAAGGTCGATGCCCTATTTATGCCCATCATCGTAATGCTCGTTGGTCTGAGCACCATTCTTACCATTTATGTAGGTGGCCTTCGGGTCCTGTCGGGTGACCTTCAACTGGGCCACATCTTCCAATTTGTATTCTATGTGAACCTGCTGACTTGGCCTTTCGCCTCGATTGGCTGGGTCACGTCTCTCGTTCAAAAAGCCTCTGCAAGTCAATCGAGAATCAACGCCTTCCTCGACGTCGAGCCGAACATTGCCAGCCCTCTGCAACCAGCAGAATTAGAAGAAATACAAGGTCGAATTGAATTCAAATCCGTTGGTCTGACTTACCCCGATTCGGGCATCATCGCACTCAAAGACATCAACTTCAAACTCGATCCAGGCCAGACATTGGCCATCATCGGTCGGACAGGAAGTGGCAAGAGTACACTCGCGCAACTCGTGGCCCGCTTGTACGACCCCACGGAAGGAGAGGTCTTGGTAGATGGTGTCCCTCTACGTTCTCATAATCTGCATCATGTGCGGCACGCCATAGGGTATGTGCCGCAGGATGTTTTCCTTTTTTCTGACACCATTATGGCCAACATCGGCTTTGGAGTAGACCATTCAGAAACAAACGCAATCGAGCAAGCTGCCCGCGATGCAGATGTTCATGACAACATCATGGGCTTTCCAAATGGATACAGCACCCTTCTTGGCGAACGTGGAGTGAACCTCAGCGGTGGCCAGAAACAGCGCATTTCGATCGCCCGTGCGATTCTGAAGCGCCCGCGCATTCTCATTTTCGACGACTGTCTGTCTGCTGTGGATACCGAAACAGAGGCCACGATTCTAGATAATCTGCAGCGAATCATGAAAGGACGAACTTCCATCCTGATTTCCCACCGGGTCTCCACTGTCCGTTCTGCAGACCTCATCCTGGTTCTCGACCATGGCCGTGTGGTTGAACGGGGACAACACGACGCGTTGATCAAACAGGATGGCCTCTATGCAGAGCTCCATCGCAAGCAGCTCCAATCTGTGGGTTGAGAGTCAGCAAGAATTGCCCAGATACCCCAGCATGAGAAGCAAATCAGCCACCCCCACGTGTTGATCAAAGTTGAAGTCGGCCTCGAGGAAACCGGAACTGCCGAAGAAATTCAAAAACGTCAGAAGGTCTTGGATGCTGACGTAATTGTCGGCTGTTAAATCACCGGGACACCCCCCATCTAGCTGTTCTAGACCAAGGATGAATCCGTTGCAGTCGTTGTCCACTCCCGCCATGGTCGGCGGCGCACCAGGATAGACAGTAGGGTCAAAATCATTACAGTCTTGACCAGGACTCAAGAATCCGATTGTCGGAGGTGCGCAAGTCTCAAAGGCTGTACTGCCTGCTTCTCCATCGCCATCAAGGTCTAGATAAAATGGAATGGACACCCCATCCTCGTCAATGAATTGGTCACAATCGTTGTCCACCCCATCACACAGGTCTTCTTGGCCCGGATGAATTTCGGCATTTTCATCGTTGCAATCTCCCCCCACATGGACATAGCCGGTACCAGGACTGCACCCATTCACCACGCCCTGAAACGTCCCATAGCCATCGCCATCCGAATCGGGATAATGGGCGGCATCTGGCGTCACATTAACAAAAATCCGGTCTGCGTGCACGACACCTTCGCCCTCCATTCGAAGGGTAACTCCTGACATATTTGACCAGTCAAATCCCGCAATGTGCACATCCCATATTCCAGGGCCAGGAAGGCTGCTGGGAGAAATCCATGATACTCCATCGGGAGCAAATAAAGACAAGGGTCCCCGCACGCATTCACCAATGGTTACTTTTATGTGAAGTGTATCCGAGGGACAAACTTCAGAGAACTGAGGCCATGCTGTCATGAACTGAGTCCGGATTAAGAAGAGGCCATTTTCCTGATCCGAAACTGCAACGGTGCCCGAATTGAAAAAGGGATAGTTGCTCCAATTCCCATCGAAAGACTGGTCAGATGTAGTTGGCTGCGTGTCAAAATGGGCCTTGAGCTGGAGAAGTCCCTGCTCACCCAATGGGTCGAAGTTGAACAGCCGCCAACCGTCGGTGTAATTGCTCTGATGCACAAAATGACCCCGTGTGAACAGGTTGTGGTCGACGGCCTCCGTACCCTGTCCGTGGCTTGCAATCCACTGAGGATCATCAAGGTCTTCCAAATCGAATATGTACGTTGTTGTCTCCGAGACTACCCCGCTGGTCTCATCCGCTTCATCGCAGAGAAAAAAATACCGTTGGTCTTCGGACATCCAGCCCTGATGTATATAACCATACGGATCAGGACCAGTCACCGCCAACTGCACCACATCGCCCGGATCGGTGACATCGAGTATTCTCAGGTCGTCACCACAGGACGCAATCATGATTCTGTGTCCGGTAAAGTCCAAGTCTGGACCGGCATAAGTGACCACCTGTGCATCGTGAACGTATGCTTCGTTCCAACTCCCGACCAAATTGGGGTCATCCGGATCTGAAAAATCATAAATGAGCAGCCCTTGAATCGAATTGGCCCCGCATACGAACACCAATTCGTCTGCGTCGTGAGTCACAACATTGTGCGCAGTAGAGAATCCATTGAACAGGGAATCAGCAGAGAAAGTTATGGGCGGTCCTACGGTTGTATGGTCACGCAATCTGGTTAGGTCAAACAACTGCATCTGTGAATTGATGACCTCACTCACAACGACCATATGAGTGCCCACGACCTTCATGTCCCGCCATAGGCTATGTGTCTCACCGGCGGTGGGCAATTCCCCTACAAGGCGAGGCAAGGTGGGCTCCGAGATATCCACGAACCACGTGCCATTGCGTTTGCCCAAAAGAACGTACTCCCGACCGTCCAATGGATCTGTCCAACCCCATAAATCATTGGCCTCCATTCCACCCGTATTCTCATTGGATATCCTTGCCAAGAGCTCCACGTTCGAACAGGGCCATTGGCCATCCACCATTCCGTTCAGACATGCAACTTGGGCTAGAAGTCCCCCGGAAAGGAAGACACCCCCCATCCCCCAAGTGAAGGCAACAACAAGAAACAAAAGCAGGCGACTCACAAGTACGTAATTGCGCACAAGATACAAATTCGTCGATAATTAATAGTGTTTCGTCGACTATTTTGCGGGTGGATGAGGTCGAAATCGAGAGAACCTTTGCCCGTATTTATGGGTTTATACAATGCTATGGCGACCGTCAAAACCCACACCGATGCATTCCCTAAAGTGGTGCTAATGACAGGTGCAACAGGCCTTGTCGGAACCGCTATGGTTCAGAGAATTGCCCATGGGCATCCGGCCACTACTGTCCGAATTTTAAGCCGTTCCGGAGACCAGGTGAATCATATTGGAGGCGTTCCTGTTGAAGGGTGGAGCTGGGACCCCCAAGCCGGAACTGTGCCCCCAGCAGTGGTTGATGGCGTGGAATGCATTGTCCATCTGGCTGGTGAAACGGTTGCCCAGAGGTGGTCCCCCAGCATTAAGCGTCGAATACGAGCGAGTAGAATCGATTCACTTGGCCTGTTGCAAGAAGCGTGCAAGCGACGGGGCGTTGCACCTCGAATCGTATCCGCCAGTGCCGTTGGCTGGTATCCTTCCAGCGCAGAAATTCAGCGAGAATCTCAGCCGCTTGGAACGGGCTTTGTTGCAGAGGTAGTCCGCGACTGGGAAGCCGCTGCCGCTGGATTAGGTGAACTGGGTGGCGGTCATGTTTCCCTGAGAATTGGCTTGGTTCTTTCCAAGCAAGGCGGCGTCATTGCCAAATTGGCCCCCCTGTATAATTGGGGGTTAGGCTCGCCCCTTTCGCCCGGGACCCAATGGCAAAGCTGGATTCACATCCAAGATCTGGTTCGGCTTTTTCTCTGTGCCATGGGACGCCCCGATTGGAGTGGTGCCTTCAATGCGGTTTCTCCTACTCCCGTGCAACAGAAGTGGTTCAGCGCAAGCATTGCAGAGGCACTTAGCCGCCCCCACTTTCTACCACCTGTACCACGAATGGCCATTCGACTCATGTACGGAGAAGCGGCAGATGCTTTGCTCGCTTCACACCGTATCATTCCCGAACGGGTTTTACATGAAGGATTTCAATTCGACCACGTCGAATTGGACGCAGCCCTCCGAGATGTATTTGGCTGATACCCATTTAGAACCTGCCTGTTCCTCATCATGTCCTGTTGGGGCCATTTTTTTTTCGATTCCACGTGAACATGATGGGCACACCCCTGTTCTTTTTTCATCCCCGAACGAGGGGTTCATGATCAGTAAGGTGTTAATGATCACGTTTGATTTGCTGACGGCCCGGGTTCACGCCCGGGCTGTCTTTTTCTGGTCTTTTCTTTCATCTCCATTCGCATGACTCCCATCTCTCTTTTTTGGCACCGTCGCGACCTCAGGACCCATGACAACCGCGGCTTGTCTGCTGCACTCTCTTCTGGCCGTCCCGTGGTCGCCTTCTTCTGTTTTGACCAAACCATCCTCAATCCACTTCCCAAGCGGGATTCTCGCGTCGGATTCATTCACTCTGAATTATCTGGGTTGTCACTTAATTATGCCGAAGCCGGAGGGCAACTTGTCGTTCGGTATGGCTCGCCTGTGGAACAATTGCAAGTGTTGTATCAGGACCTCCAATCCGCTGGGTTTGAGTTAAAGGAAATCCACACGAATCGGGATTATGCGCCCTATCCAGTAGAAAGGGACCAAATGGTCGAGGAATGGTGCCGCTCGGCGGGTGTCGGGTTTACCCTGTGGGATGACCACGTGGTGCTTCCACCGGAGGCGGTATTGAAGGACGATGGTACGCCATATACCGTGTTCACGCCCTACAGCAGGAAGTGGCACAAGGTCTTTTCCGCCAGAGAGCAAGACCCTTTATCCGAAGCTGTAGTGGAACTTAGGGGACATTGCATTGCACCACTTGAGACGGTCGCTATGCCCACGTTAGAGTCTATGGGATTTGATTCCCAGTCAGCCAACCCTGACGGCTGGTCAGCTTTCGAGAATAGGAAGCCCGAGCAAGGGATTCTCGAAAACTATGAGGAAAATCGGGATACGCCCTCTGTGATAGGAACAGCGAGAATGAGCCTTCATCTTCGCTTTGGCACCGTCTCAGTTCGCGCACTGGCTCGCCTCGGTTTCGCCCACAGCGAAAAGTGGCTCACCGAACTTATCTGGAGAGAATTTTATCAAGCCATCCTGCACCATTTTCCCCACAGTGCAAGAGATGCGTTCCGTGCCAAATACGACAGGATTCCTTGGCGCCATGATGAGGAACATTTTGCAGCCTGGTGCCAAGGGAGAACGGGCTATCCATTGGTGGATGCCGGCATGCGAGAACTAAACACGACCGGATTTATGCACAACCGAGTTCGAATGGTTGTGGCCAGTTTCTTTTGCAAGCACCTGCTACTCGATTGGCGCCTTGGAGAACGCTACTTTGCCGCAAAGCTCCTTGATTTTGAGCTCGCATCCAATGTGGGCGGTTGGCAATGGGCATCGGGGAGCGGGTGCGATGCCGCTCCCTATTTCCGCGTTTTCAACCCTGAAAGCCAACTAAAAAAGTTCGACCCTTCTGGCGCCTATGTCCGCCGCTGGGTTCCAGAATGGGGTTCTCCAGATTACCCCTCACCCATTGTCGAGCACAAGTTTGCGCGCCAACGGGCCATCGACACATACAAGGCGGCACTCAGCGAAGCCTAAATTGCAGGCATGCGCCAAGGCGATGCAACTCCTCCTCTCGGAGATGACCGACCGCTCGAAGGGCTGAGGGTCGTGGAATTGGCCTCTGTGCTTGCGGGACCTCTGGTGGGAACGTTCCTTGCCGAACTCGGGGCCGAGGTGATTAAGGTAGAGCCACCTGGACAGGGCGATGTGACTCGAAACTGGAGGTTGGCTTACGAGCCTTTAGAAGGACCCAGTGCCTATTACAGTGCTGCGAATGGCCCCAAGGAAACCATTCAAATCAACCTTAAATCCAAAGAAGGACAAAACCAATTATCCAGCCTGCTGAACGGAACAGACATTCTCCTTCAGAATGCTCGTCCAGACGCACTTCCTTCTTTGGGCCTTGACCCTAAGGAGCTCGCCAATCGCTATCCAAATTTGATTCACGTGCACCTTTTGGGGTTTTTCGACCAGCCTGGTCGCGGCGGATACGATATCGTGGTGCAAGCAGAGTCCGGTTTTCTTTCAATGAACGGAATGCCTGATGGAACCGGGTTCAGAATGCCTGTTGCGCTCATGGATGTCCTGGCTGCTCACCAAATGCGTTCGGCCCTCTTGTTGGCCCTCTACGAGCGAGAACGCGGGGGATGTGGAGCCTACATCGAAACTTGGCTGGACGCGTCCGGATTCAGTGGCTTGGTGAACCGCGCAACAGAACATTTAGTGGCTGGGCAGACGCCCAAACCACTCGGCGCCCTGCACCCCCAAATCGCCCCCTATGGAGAACTTTTTTCTTGTCGATGTGGTGCGGTCATCGTGACTGCGATCGGAAACGACCGTCAATTTTCGGCCCTCTGCGGGTTGCTAGGGGCTGAAGAACTTGCAGCTGACCCCCAGTTTTATTCCAATCCGATTCGCGTTCAGCATCGTGAAACGTTGGCCCAGAAGCTCGAGCCATACTTCGCCTCCCTTGATGCCCAATTCGTAATGGAACAGGCCATGGTACACGGCGTTCCATTGGGCCGCGTCAAGTCGGTACCTGAGGCCTTGTCCGATGGAACAGGGCGCGCCATGACCGCAGAATTCGAAATCGAAGGTCACCCTGTTCGTCACATCCGACAGGTGGCGTTTCGGCTTCACCGCAATGGCAGTCGGACCACATAGTACTGATTGTCCTGGATGGGCAACCTTTCAGAGCGGAGCCATGGATTCAAAGTCTTCAGCGCATTGTAGCTGACTCCTGCATCACCGGCAAAATCAGCGAGGTCATCCACGGTATCGACCAAGACAGTGTCCCGACCGGGAATTGGAGCATACCAATCTCCAGCGGCCAGAATGAAGCCATGGGACTCCGGCGATTCCATTACCTGCTTCGTTGCATACAATCTGTATATGTATCGCGCCGTCTCCTCATTGAGCATCAAATCCCAATAAGAATCGCCACGCTGCTTTTCAAGCCTGCGGGAAAGTCCAGACATGCCCATATTGTAACTGGCCGCGGCGAGAATCCAATCCCCGTAGCGGCGATGGGCTTCGTTGAGGTAGGCGCAGGCTGCTCTGGTGGCCTTTTCTACGTGATACCGCTCGTCTACATCACGGTCTACCCTGAGTCCGAATTCCTTTGCAGCCGGCTCCATAAACTGCCAAAATCCACGCGCATCCGATGGAGACACCGCATTGGCCAACCCAGACTCAATCACCGATAGGTATTTGAAATCTACGGGAATACCTGAGTCCACAAGGATGGGTTCAATCAGAGGAAACCACCGACCAGATCGCTTGAGCGTCAACAGACTACTGCTGTGTCTAAAAGTCCCGATCAGAAGCTCTTTCTCCATTCTCTCCCGCACCCCAACACGTTCCAATGGCAGTGGACTTCCGGCAAACTCGAGGTCCTCGACGATGCGAGGCGGCGTCACCCATTGGGGCAATGAATCAATCTGATTTGATTCAGTTGCCGCGCCGGATTGCTCGCGCGATCCAGAAAGGACAAAAGCGAGAAGGACCAAACTTGCTGCACCCAATGAAATGAACCCTCGCATGGAAACTGTGGGCGTCATCAAAAGGGCGAATCAAAGTCAGCAAAAGAAGCTGCAATGGCATCCCTAGGTGATAACAGCGGAGCGTCAACCCCCCAGTCAATGCTTAAATCTGGATCATTCCATTGCAAGGCACGTTCGTGCTCCGGGCTGTATACCTCCGTGCATTTATAGCAAAATATGGTGTCGGGCTCAAGCGTCAGAAATCCATGCGCAAACCCTTCTGGAATCCAGAACTGCCATCGATTCTCTGCCGTCAATAGGGCCATTTGATGCTGTCCATAGGTGGGACTTTCGGTACGCAGGTCAACCGCAACGTCCAACGCGCGTCCCTGCACCACACGAACCAACTTTCCCTGTGCCCGATCTGGAATTTGAAGGTGAAGCCCCCGGAGCACCCCCTTCCCTGAAATGGACTCATTGTCTTGAACGAATTGAACAGGCCTGCCCAAAACCTCTTGAAAATGCCCAGCCCGCCAAGTTTCTGAAAAGCGCCCTCGGTCATCACCGAACTGTCGGGGGCGAACCATCAATGGTCCCTCGATGGAGCCAGTTTGCACTTCCAATGGTTGGTTCATTTGGATTTCAATTGTTGTTGCCCACAATGCTGATGAGGGCGATGAAACTGGAAATGGTTGTCAACAGGCTCAACACAGGTGTGACATCTGCTAAAATTTCATTTAGGTATTGAGGAAGGGGCTCCACGTAGACAATGTCCCCTGCCTGAACGGTTGTTGTGGCGTATTCAAGGCCTTCGATTGTCGACAAATCGAACTGGTGAATTGTCGGGCGATCTGTTCCCCTGCGAATCAGCTTAACCTTGCGGGCGTCCCCCCTGCCCCTTATTCCACCGCTGAGAGCCAGCACTTCAAGGAGGCTCGTGTTGGGATTGACCAAAGTGACCACGGAAGCAACACCGGCTTCGCCCGGAAACACCAAGACGCGTTGGTTGGTTACCTCAATCAAGGCTAGGGGCTTGACATAGTTGCTTCGGTAGGCCTCCTCAAGCTTGGTCTCGGCCTCACTGATGTTGAGACCAGCCAGTTGAACTGGGCCCAACTCCGGGAGCTCCACCGTGCCATCGGGCCGAACTTCGTAAAGAAACCTGTTGTTCTGATTCAACATATTCATCCCCCTGGCATTGCCCGCTGCATCTCCAGCTGCGCCTGCTGTTAGGGACAGCAGTCGCTCGCCTTTGTTGGAGAACAACTGGAAAGACAACAGGTCATTTGGCGCAATGCGGTAGTTGACATCGCTGATCGGGTTGAATGGATCAAAAACGAAATCAGAAGGGGTTCGGAACATCATGTTCCGGTTGATTGTACACCCACTCCACCCGATACTGCAAAGGAGGAACAAAACGGGCATCAAGCGAAGCATAAATCGCATCATGGTTCAAAATTAACTGCATGCCTTCGCGTCAGGAACCCGATCGAACCGACTTTGTCCAAGTATTTTCGACCGTCCATGAATCTCCCTTCTGACTTGCTCCAAAATGGACCGATCCGACTCCGGATGTTGGAACCTGATGATGTCGACTGTGTTTTGCAGTGGGAAAACAACCCTGAGCACTGGTCAGTCACTGGCAATGTGACCCCTTTCTCACGGGCCGCCCTAGACGCCCTATGTCTCGGCCATCAGGATATTTATTCGGCGGGACAATTGAGATGGATCATCGAAAATGACGGTCACAGGGTCGGTGCCGTCGACCTTTATGACTTTAAGGCGCGAGACTTGCGCGCTGGTATTGGAATCCTGGTGGCACCCGACTCGCGTGGCCAAGGGGTCGCCGCTCGTGCACTCGCAATCGCCCTTCGACATGCCGCCCTCGCTTTGATGATGCGTTCTGTCCATGCCGAAATCCATGCCGACCACACCGAAAGTTTGGCCCTGTTTGAAGGTATTGGTTTCAGCCGTGTCGGCCAATACACCGATTGGACCAAAACCCCAGAGGGATGGAAAGATGTCGTCCTGCTTCAACACATGCTGAACCCGACGTCATGAACAACCGACGTGTCTTCACCCTGACCCTCATTGCCTTGCTCATCGGGTTGTTCATCGGGTTCGTTTTGCGAACCTCCATAGGCGCCAACACTGTGGAGCGCGATGGCCGGTTTGTCCTGAATCCCTCGCAGCCCGTAGACAGTGTGGTTGCCCAATTAGAAAGAGAAGGACGCCTAGAGCGGGCTGGGTCACTGATGCGCTACCTGTCTTGGAGGGGTTGGACCGAAACAGGCACGCTCAAGGCCGGCCGCTATTTGATTCCGGGAGGCATGGACAACCGCTCGCTTGCCCGTCTTCTGCTGTCCGGATCGCGGGAAGCAGTCCGGGTGCGTTTCATAGGGGGACGGTCTTTGGAAGAACTGGCAAAATCTGTGGCACCCCAGGTCACTTTTGATGCGGACGATTTGGTCCGGGCCATGAAAGACCCCTTGCTCGCCGCTCGCAAGGGAACGGATGTAGAAGCCCTGCGCACGCGTTTCATCCCCAACACCTACGAAGTGTGGTACGATGTAAGCGCAGCAGATTTTATCGATCGCATGGTGAGTGAATGGGAGCGCTGGTGGACGGATGAGCGCCGGCAAAAGGCGGAAGACATCAACCTCAGCCCGACTGAAGTTGGCATACTTGCCTCTATTGTGAAGGCTGAAACAAGCAAGATGGACGAGGCTCCCACTGTCGCTGGGTTGTATTTGAATCGACTGGATAGGGGCATACGCCTACAGGCGGACCCCACCCTCATTTATGCCCTTGGAGACCCCACCATTCGTCGTGTTTTGAATGCCCACAGGGAAATAAACAGTCCCTACAATACCTATCTGAACGACGGCCTTCCTCCTGGCCCAATCAATTTCCCGGAGCCCTCCTACCTCAAAGCGGTCCTGAATGCCGAGGAGCACGATTACATTTTCATGTGTGCTCGTGAAGATTTCAGTGGTTACCATGCTTTCGCCAAGACAAACCGAGAGCACGAGCGCAACGCGCGACGCTACAGACGGGCCCTCGACAAGCAAGGTGTTTATCACTGAGTGAACATCAAGGTCCATAGCGGTGTAATTTTGCCGCCCGATGCCGCGTCGAACCCCCATTTGTCCCTGTGTAATCGCATGCACTGCGCTGCTGTTTATGTGCACTTGGCCATCGGGACATCTGGCTGCACAGGACTGGCCTCAGGGCCTTCCCAGAAAGCCAGAAGCAGAGGCCATAAGGGTAGAGCACGGCGCGATTGAAGTGGATGGGTCTTTGGATGAGGAAGGCTGGAGAAGCATTGCCCCAGAAACTGAATTCCGAGAACTCAGCCCCCAGCCGTTTGCCATGCCCAAACAACGAACAGAAGTGCGGTTCGCATACGATGACCGGGCGCTGTATGTGGGAGCACGAATGTGGGACTCCGCACCAGACAGCATCCTCCACCAATTGATTCAGCGAGATGGCGAAGGCAATACGGATGTCTTCGGAATTTGGTTCAATTGCTTTGACGATGGTGTCAACGGCGTTCGCTTTTCCGTGACGCCGGATGGGGTCCAGTCCGACGAACTCCTGTCCAATGATGATGCCGATGGCAGCTGGAATGCAGTGTGGGAAGCCGAATGCCGCATTGACGACAATGGATGGGTGGCCGAACTTGCCCTGCCCTGGTCCGTATTCCGATTCAATGACACAGGAGGATCTCCTCAAAGCTGGGGGATGAACTTTTACCGCTATGTCCGTCGATACCGATCGGATTACGTCTGGCGTGCCATGGACCCCAACCAAGAAGGCCTGATGAATCAAGGAGGACTGCTCACCGGCATTCAAGGAATTGCCCCCCCACCTCGCTTCAGTTTGTACCCCTATGCCAGCGTTTACTACGACGCTGAAGGCATTGAATCAGTGACTCGTATCAATGGCGGCCTTGACATGAAAGTGGGCATCGGAGATGCCTTCACGTTTGACATGACTCTCGTGCCTGATTTCGGCCAAGTGGTTGCCGATAATCTCGTTTTAAACCTGAGTCCATACGAGGTCAGGTTCAATGAAAACCGGCAGTTTTTTACCGAGGGTACAGAGCTGTTCAACAAAACGGGCAACTTCTACAGTCGTCGCGTGGGCGACCAAGAACAGCTAATCAATGCATCTAAGGTCACGGGCAGAACACAGAATGGAACTGGATTGGGATTGCTCAATGCCATATCCAGAGACGGCGATGGTTCACTTACCGACTTCTCCGTTGCCGTGGTGGACCAAAACCTGCCCAACAACGGCTATATTTCAGTGCAAAGCGGACAGGTTATCCGCGGAAATGGACGGACTGACGATTGGGTCGGCAGTGCCGCGTTCCAAGTTCGGGATTCACTGCAGCGTTGGTCTCTTACCGGAAGAGGTGGAATGAACCGCAGAACAAATGACCCACTCGGTTCCTCGGAATCTGGGGAGGGCCACACATGGGGCATGGAGCTTAGCCGTCTGAAAGGCAGGCTCAGCTGGTCCATTGGGCACTATACGGAAACCCCGGAGTACGACCCCAATGCCGTGGGCTTTCTCGCCGCTCCTAACGCCGTCGCTGAATACGCCAACATTGAGTACCGAATCCCGAAACCATTCAAGTTTTTGGGTATTGGCTTCAACCATATGTCCTGGGAGTTTGAGGTAGAGCGGGAAATGCTCCACACCCCGAGGTCCTTCGTAAGTCAGAATTACGACCTCGAGTGGCGACTGGCCCTAGCGAGCTTTGATTTCTTCAAAATAGGTGCCTCTGCATCGCCTTACGATGGCCGAGACTACTTCGCTCCGCGCCTCGAGAATCGCTATTGGCAAGTCCCCAAATGGTGGTCTTGGGATGTCTATTTCAGCTCAGATTATCGAAGGAAATTCGCGATTGATGTCGGAGGTTGGGGGTCAGGCGGCCTTCTGTACCCAGACTGGAGGGAGCGCAACTTTAGAATTAGGCCCATTTGGCGGCCCAACGATCACTTCCGAATCAGCCATGTATACAGCCACCAAGACAAGTATAACGAGCGGGGTTGGTCAGCCTTAGTGGACATTCTACCCAACGGCACCCCCCTCTCGGAGACCCGGAGTCTCTGGGCCAAACGCAACAACTATTCGCGCACCCACGTCTTGAATGCATCCTATGTGCTGGACAACCGCAAAGGCATCACCTTCAGACTCCGGCACTACTGGAGTCGGGTGGAAAATGACAGCTTCTTCTTCCTCGATGAGAACGGATTGCTCGAGCCTACCGATGACGTCACACTAGCCGACGACGGTACTTCCGTTTATGACATCAGCTACAATGCTTGGTCGATTGACTGTGTGTTCCGGTGGATTTTCGCTCCCGGCAGCGAGGTGTCCGTGGTGTGGAAAAACCTGCTGGAAAGCCAAGGAGACATGCTCCCTGACAATTACGGAGAGAACCTCGAGGATGTTCTTCGCGTCCCTCACCGGAACAGCTTCTCCATCAAGGCAATTTATTTCTTGGATTACGCCGATCTCACCGGGCGACGTTAAAGGTCAATCTAAGGGCCAACCGAATGTTCTGTGGCCCAAGTTGCCGGCTTTGTCCACGGCCCACACTCGAATCTGATTTCCAGGCTGAAGGATGTTGTCCCCGAGGAGGTGAACCAACACCCCTTTCTCCATGGCCAAGCGGAGCCATTGGTTCCCGCAACGCCCTTCCCAATGGTCAATCCCCGACAGGTCGTCCGTCACAGCAATGCGCAAAGTTTCCGACTCCACCATGGGCTCCCCCAGTACGGGAGCAGTGGTATCCGGTCGCACTTCAAACGTCCCAAACTGCTTGACTTTGAACCCGATCATGCCCCCCCTTTCATCGGAAACCCAAGTGCCGTCGACATCGCCCTTATCGTCGAGGGCACAGAGAACAAGAGGCTCCCCCGTCCCCTTCCATTGCTCGGGTGCTGGCACAGTCAATTGAAAGGCCGTTCGTGTCAAGCGAGCCTCAGACAAAACAGAGAATTGCCCAGATGAATCATCTACCAATGTAATGGCCGCATCGGCATACAAGGCACCAGCTGGAATTTCGATGCCCATCCGTCCATACGTCAGGCGGTGGCGCCGTCTGTGGTCCATCATGTCCTCTCCGCCCCAGGTTGAATCGAGCCGCATGCTGTCGCCTATAAGCAAAACGTTGGCCTGAGACATATTTCCAGCGAGATCCAGCACCGTCACCCCCAATTGGGCTGTGTCATCAGGCATCACTTCCAACGGCGTCATGTCACCGGTCAAATGATAGATGTCCAACCGGTTACCTGGCAACCGATGCAATCGATGCACCCGTGCCCGTCGGTCCTGCCATGCGGCGATGTCCACGTGCGCCGAGACGTCTTTGTTGGTCGCGAAATCCAGCGTGTCCATCCGGTGGCGATAGATGAGGCTGTCCTCCAGATAGACATCCACCCCATAGGGGCCATGTGTAAAGGGCGCACCGTCCAACTTGTCAAATGCCTCAACTCCAAGCCTAAAGGGACCCGCCACCTTAACAGACTCACCATAGGCTGGACTCCATCGAAACCGCTCCCGCACACCTTCCACCTCGCTCGAATCACATGGCAATACCCAAACGCCTCGAAACTCAGGTGGTACATCATCTAGCGTGATGCCCTCCCCCATAAAAGTCCAGTGCAACGGATTGATGGGCCACTGGGTACG
Source organism: Crocinitomicaceae bacterium (assembly GCA_002720375.1). Classification (GTDB taxonomy): domain Bacteria; phylum Bacteroidota; class Bacteroidia; order Flavobacteriales_D; family Sanyastnellaceae; genus UBA8752. The sequence goes on from PBIE01000040.1 coordinate 15,480, forward strand.
CTGGTCCCGAATCTCAAAATGAAGATGTGGCCCATAACTCCTGCCAGAATTGCCACTCCATGCAATGGTGTCACCCGCCTCAAACCGAAAGTCCTCGGAAGGAGAACCATCGAAGGCCCAAGACTCGGCGGCATACTGGGCCGCCTTCAACCATGCTTCAATGTCGGGGTGAAACGATGACAAGTGAGCATAAACTGTTGTCAACCCTTGGCCATCCAGGTACAAGGCAAGACCGTAACCGCGGTCCGACACTTTGATTCTGCTGATTTGGCCAGACTGCGCTGCCAACACGGGAACACCCTCGACTCCACCTGTTCGAATGTCCAGTCCTGTATGGAAGTGTCCTGTCCGGATTTCACCAAAATTGCCGCTGAACTGCAAGGGAATGGGCAAAGGGGAGTGCAGTGTATCCTGTGCCCACATTTGAATGAATGCAACCAACCATCCTCCCAAACAAAGCCATCTCCAGCGGTTTCCGCCTCGACTACCGTTCATACCCCATCTCATGTTCGCAAATTACCCTTCCGTTTTCAGCCCCGGTCTTGTGCGATGTAAATTTGAATTTGTGGATATGAACCAAACCTCGGAACAAGTACTCCTGAGCACCATGCTTCAGGAGATTCGGGATAAGGCGGCCAAGCTCATCGAAGAGCGCAACCGTCTGATTGAGGAAAAACGCACCCTTGTGGATCAATTGGTTGCGCTTCAAACACGCGTAGCAGAGCAAGAGACGCAGCTGGCTCAACGCCAAGCCGAACCAGAACCACAACGCGCGATGACGAACACCTCCGACCCCATTGTCGGTGAACGCATCCGGGCCCTTGTTGAGGAAATTGACGCCTGCATCGCACTGATGCCCCACTCGCGCGACATGGCCAACGTAGAACTGCTTTCCGCATGAACGAATCCTCCATACAAGTCACCATTGCTGGACGGACCTACCCGCTGACCGTGGCGGATGGTGAAGCGATGCGCGTTCGAGAGGCAGCAGGAAAAATTGATGAACTTGTCCAGAGGTTTCAAAGAGACTACGGCGTGTCAGACCGCCAAGACCTCATTGCAATGGCCGCACTCCAGTTGCTCAGCGACACCCCCGCAGAAATGCAAAAGGAAACGCAAGAAGTGCATGTCATTCCATCGGAAGTCTTTGAAGGACTGGAGGAGGTGAGGTCCCTTTTGGCTCAAGCAGGCATGGCTCCAGAGGAGACAGGGGAACAAACCCCCTGAATCCATGGACCCCACGCATTACATCCTCGGCGGACTCGCCGGCCTTCTTCCCGGAGGCGCTGCCGCATATTCCATTCTAAACAGTGTGCTCAAAGGCAAAGCGCCTGCCATCATCAAAGAGGCTGAGCAAACAGGAGACCATATCAAGGAGAAGAAAATTCTCAAAGCCAAGGAAAAATTCCTCAAACTCAAGGAGGAACACAACAAAGAAATCAAGACGCGAATTGCCGAGGTTCAGTCGCTAGAAGACAAACCAAAAGAGCCCGATAAGGCCCAAGCTCAGGAAGCCAAATTGCAATCGGAAGCGTCCGGCATGACAGTCAAGTCTGACAAGGAAGAACTCAAAGAGCAGATTCTAGGCGATGCGCGAGCCATGGCTGCGCAACAAACGCAGGAAATTCAGGATGAAGCGCGAACCCGCGCCAACCAAGAGGCCAAGAAAATCGCCACCCAATCAAGTCGTGAACAGCGTGTCATGGTGGAGAGCGATCAAGTCAATGAAGAGATGGCCGATCAAATCAGCTTCAACATCTTGCAGCGAATTATGAACGCGATGACCTACCCTGGTCAGGTCAAGGTCACCGTCATCCTCGAGACACGGGCTGTGAGCGTCGCAAAATGAGTGAAAATAGAGACGGCACTTTCTCGCGCTCTGTGCAGTGGCAAACCCTAAATGTTGGGGTTCAGATTGTCATTCAACTGGCTTTTGTTCGCTTTTTGGGGGAAATACTCACACCGTCCGAGTGGGGCTTGGTCGGCGTTGTATTGGGCTTTGCTGGACTCCTAGAAATATTTGCCCAACTCGGTGTAGGCCCATCGCTGATTCAGCGCAAAGATTTAACGCGAAAACAAGTATCAGCCGCATTCTGGTTCTCCTTGTTTCAGGGGATGGCCTTCTGTGCTTTGGTCTACTTCACTGCTCCCAGCATCGCAAAGTGGTTTGAGAAGCCCGACATGGAGCCTGTCATGCGGTGGGTTGCCTTCAGCTTCTTGATTGCCTCTGTGGCACTGGTCCCCCGGTCGATGCTGATTCGACGCATGGACTTTCGCAGCCTCTTCTGGTCCTCCTTGATTGCCATGGGTTTGGGTACGGGAGCATTCGGTATCTGGGCCGCCTCTGCTGGCTGGGGGGTTTACGCTTACATCGGCGCCTTGCTCGTTCAAAACGTTCTGCTTGGCATCAACTACTGGGGTCGCGCAGGATTGCGCGTCTCTCTTTTCCCTCAGTTTCGCGAAGCCCGGTCCCTTTTGCGGTATGGTGCCACGAGCACGGTGTTTAACTTTTTGAATTACTCCGCTTCCAAACTCGACCTGCTGGTGTTGGACAAATTCCTTCCCATTGCCAAAGACGCGATGGTCGGATTGTATGAACGAAGCGTATATATAATGAACACCCCTGTCACAGTTCTGGGCAAACTGTCAGACAGCGTCCTCTTCAGCGGCATGAGCGGGGTTCAAGACGAACAACAGAGGCTTCGCCAGATATTTTATGGCGGAGTATACGTGGTGACCACGCTGGTGCTACCCGGAATCGTCCTGCTGGAGCTGTTTATGAAGGACGTCGTGCTCATCTTGGTGGGAACGAAACTACTCAGCGTTGTCCCCTATGCCCGCATTCTCGTTTTGGCCATTCTGTTTCGCAGCTGGATCAAAGTGTGCGACGCCGTGGTGCGCGCAGTCGATGCCATTGCGCCGGCCTCTGCAATTAAAGCCTGCTTCTGCCTTATGGTCGGATGTTCAGCTTGGTTAGGGGCAACCACAGAACTAAGCGCGCTGTGCATCGGCATGGTGGTGGCCACAACCATTCAAGCCATCGCCATGCTTATTTTGACGCAGCGGCACGTTCAATTCGAATGGTCCATGCTGCTTCGCCTCGTGCTTCCCGGCCTTCGCGCGGCATTGGCCGCAATGCTCGGGGCCACACCGGCGATGCTCTTTCACGAACATCTGAACTGGGCTTTGCACTTCCTTTTGGGCCTGACGGGCATCGGCTTTACGGTCATCGCAGCGTCTTGGCTTCGACCACGGTGGTTTTGCGTGGGCGACTTTAACCTGCTTGCACAAATTGCACAAAGACTGCCTTCCAGCACACTCAAAACCCGCTGGTCTGACAGGGTATAACGCTGAGCCAGTTGCGCATTAATTTCGCGGCCGCATGCCCCGCGTTTCTCTCCATTCGCTGATTCTGAGCCTTACTCTTGTCTCGACTATTGCGGGACTTGCTCAAAATTCAAAAGACAGCGTTTGGGTGCGCGGTACTCTCCTTCTGGCAAACGACTCTATTGCCCTAGAAATGGACTGGAGACTGGACGGTGAAATCCCAAAACCTGGTGCAGATACCCTGTGGACTCAAGTGCTTCGAAACAGTGAATTGACCGCATGGGCACGCACCGATTCGACCCAAGTACAAATGGCCTCTAACTGGCCTAAATGGCGGGACAGCCTCGCATTCACTTTGGTGCTCGACACCGGGGGTTTCAAACTCAGGAGCCCAGAGGATACACTGACGGCCTTTTGGCAACCACTTCAATCCGGTTGCTTCCCGACCACGTCGACGCGAGACTTGGAAAAAATGCTCGCTTCACTCTCGGACACACCGTTTGAGGCCCAACGGTTTGATACGGCCATACTCTGGCTGCGTCGTCATTGTTTGACAATACCCAGCCTGCGCAGACTGGTCAACGGCTTCGATGATGAACGGCGGAAGCTCTCCCTGCTTCAGGGTGCCCGCATCACCCACCCAGAAGGCCTGCCATCGCTTCGCTCGCTCTTTTTTACCGCACGATACCAAGAAGAGTTCCAGCAATGGGTGGGAGCACCCCCTTCGCTTCATTGAACTGCTCATATGGCGTCTTCAATGTGTGGGAAACTCCGCCAAACCTCAATTGAACTGAAGGGGTTTACCGTTTGTTTTGATGTCAACTTTGCCGCATGATGCCGACTTCCACGTACACCATCCACAACTTTTCTGCCGGCCCTTGCATTCTGCCCCAATCTGTCATGCATCAGGCCGCTGATGCCGTTCGCGAATTAGACGCTTCAGGCCTGAGCCTTATTGAAATATCTCATCGAAGCAAGGCTTTTGTTGACATCATGGAAGAGGCCCGGAACCTGGTGCGCAGCGAACTCGGCCTACCAGACCATTTCGAAGTGCTTTTTCTTCAAGGCGGAGCCAGTCTGGGCTTCTTGACCGCGGCAATGAACTTCACGCCCGAGGGCAGCAGCATGGATTATGCTGTGACAGGCACCTGGGCCAAGAAAGCGTTGAAGGAGGCCATGAAGATGGGAAATGCACAGGCCATCACCTCGAGTGAAGACACCGGATTCAACTGCATCCCTCCCCTTCCCTCTCAAAGCAATGCTGGGGCCGTGCACATCACGACCAATAACACCATCTACGGCACACAATACGCTACAGACCCCAACACGGACAAACCAATGGTGGCCGACATGAGTTCGGATATCTTTTCCAGACCGGTGGACCTGTCCAAGTATGCTTGTATTTACGCTGGCGCTCAGAAAAACATGGGGCCAGCTGGGACCGTGCTTTACATCTACGACAAGGACGCCGCCGGCAAGCATGGCCGCGACTTGCCCAGTTATTTGGACCTTGAGGTCCATGCCGGGAAGGACAGCATGTTCAACACCCCTCCGGTCTTCGCCATATACACCAGTATGCTCACACTCCGCTGGCTAAAGGCCGAGGGTGGTGTCTTAGAGATGCAGAAACGCAATGCTGCCAAAGCCAGTTGTCTGTATGGTGAAATTAATCGGAACCCACTTTTTAACGGCTTCGCAAAATCTGATTCCCGTAGCGTAATGAATGTCACGTTTACCGCTGCCGATGATGCGCACACCCAGATGTTCCTCGAGGCCTGTGCCGCAGCAGACATCAATGGTATCAAGGGTCATAGATCCGTCGGCGGCTTCCGGGCCTCCATGTACAATGCACTGCCGATTTCCAGCGTCGAAGTTCTGGTCGATGTAATGAAGGAATTCGAACGAACCCACGGCTGACCTCGTCCTACCTTCTCGCCTATCATCCCAATGAAAGTCCTCGCCAACGACGGCATTTCTGCCAAAGCCAAAGCCGCCTTGGAGGCGGAAGGCATCACAGTCTCCACAGAACACGTCGAGCAATCCAACCTCATCGACACCCTCAATCGAGAAGGCTACGAAGGCATTCTTGTTCGCAGTGCCACAAAGGTCCGGCAGGACCTTATCGACGCTTGTCCCGACCTCCGTTTCATCGGACGTGGCGGTGTCGGCATGGACAACATCGATGTCGCTTATGCCCGCGAACAAGGTAAGGTGGTCTTCAATACGCCTGCCGCCAGCTCCCAAAGCGTGGCAGAGTTAGTGATGGCACATCTATTCGCCATGTCCCGGTCCCTACACCGAAGCTATCCCGCCATGCCACAGCGTGGTGCCGATGAATTCAAAGTCTTGAAGAAGGCCTATGCCAAAGGCATCGAGCTTCGCGGAAAGACACTCGGTATTGTCGGTTTTGGCCGCATTGGAACTGCGGTTGCCCAATACGCTCTCGGATGCGGCATGCAAGTCATCGGAGTGGACCGAGAAGGCACCTCACGCACGGTGCATGTTCAAGTTCAAATAGGGGTCTCTAAAGTCCAGGACATCGCTGTCGAAATCCCCTTGGTCCCCATGTCCGAGATGCTCGCTCAAGCAGATGCCGTAACCTTCCATGTGCCCGCACAAGAAGACGGCTCCCCAGTCCTTGATGCGGCGGGTGTAGCCTCCATGAAAGAAGGCGCCATGCTCGTAAATACCGCCCGTGGTGGCACGGTGGATGAAGCAGCGGTTAGTGCTGCCGTGACCACAGGCCACTTGCGGGCCGCTGCCCTCGACGTTTTTGTGGGTGAGCCCAAGCCTGACCCGGCCTTGCTGCAAGTGGACGGTTTAGCCCTTACACCGCACATCGGAGCTGCCACTCTCGAAGCCCAAGACCGCATTGGCGAAGAGCTCGTCGAGCGCATTCTCGAATTGCGTTAATTCAAATTCCCCACCGGTTGCACCGGTGCGGCGCTGAGTTCAATGACCACGAAGCCCGCTATTCTCAAGCCCTTTTGCGGCGTATTGCCGCCGGCAGACAAGGCCCATTTGGTGGCCACTCGAAGCTATTTGACCTATAGCGACTACGAGTTGAAGGACAAATTGGCTCGAAACCCATTCAGCTACCTCCACGTCATCCACCCCACAGGGCAACAAATGCCGCATGGGTCAGAAATGAAGCCCATCCGCACCGCTTATGAGTCCTTCTTGGACCGCGGTTGGTTAAAAGAGGATGAATCGCCCACTTACTATGTCCTTCGACAAGAGAGTAAGCTGGGAAGCATCACTGGACTGGTGGGCCTCGTCCCTACCCAAGCCGTTCGAGACGAGCGCATCAAGGTGCACGAATTGACACTGAGCCATCGTGAGATGCTGTTTGCCAATTACCTCGCCCAAGTCGGTCTTAACGCGGAGCCAGCGCTGCTTGGTCACAAACCATCGGACCGCATCGAATCCCTCACAATTGAGGCTGCCACAGGACGTCCAGACATGGACTTTACCACTGCCGACGGAACCCGCCATACCCTCTGGCGTGTTGCAAATAAGTCGGTGCAGGCATTGAAGGCGGCCATGGCCGAACTCGAGGAGGTCTACATCGCAGATGGACACCACCGTGTAGCATCAAGTCTGCGCATGGCAGATGCCCATCCAACGCACACGGATGCACAGCATTTCATGGCGCTCCTTGTTCCCGGTAATCAATTGGTTTTTAAAGGATACCACCGCATTGTGAACCTCAACGGACACGCGCGATCTCCACGGGAAATACGAACAGCCTTGACCAACCTTCCCGAGGTTCAGATAACAAATAGCAACACCGAAAGTCCTGGACAAATCCAAATGAAAGGGGCACTGAAAGGCACACTGTCGGTGGTCCCCTCCCCTGAAGGCCTAACCTTGCCCGAGTGGCTTCAAGCGCGGGTGCTGTCCCCGCTTTTTGACATTGGAGAACCGCGAACAGACCAAAGACTGAAGTGCGTGACCGATGAAGAATTGAAGACATGGAAGGCGCGGACCGGTGACCTCGCCTTTGTTATGCCTCCCATGGATTTCGATGGACTTCAGGCCGTGGCCGATGCACAGCGTCACATGCCGCCCAAAAGCACATGGATTGCACCTAAGTTGCGCAGTGGCCTTGTCTTGTTTGATTTTGGTCCTGCCATCTGAAATTTGCAAGAATGCGAGAAATCAGTGAAGCTTGGCGTTCGGTGCGTGACGCTGTTCCAGACCACGTCACCGTCGTGGCCGTGAGCAAGACCAAACCGGTCGAAGCTGTTGAGCAAGCCCATACAGCGGGTGCGCGTGTGTTTGGCGAAAACCGAGTGCAAGAACTCGTAGGTAAGCACGAGGCCCTGACCCACCCCGAGACCGGACGCCCTTCAGAATTTCCGGACTTGCGCTGGCACCAGATCGGAACATTACAGCGCAACAAAGTCAAATACATCGCTCCCTTTGTCGACTTGGTGCATGCTGTCGATCAAGTCTCCCTGCTGGACGAAATTGAAAAGCGGGCCACCTCTAATGACAGGAAGTTGCGCGTCCTGCTTCAGGTGCACATCGCGGAAGAGCAAAGCAAATTCGGATTTGACACCGAGGACCTTCCCGCCTTATGCGACCGACTCGATGCTGGAACATGGGAACATGTTGAAGTTGCCGGGCTTATGGGCATGGCCACTTTCACCCCTGATGTTGTGCAAGTGGCCCGGGAATTCGCCGGTCTTCGCCGACAATTCGAGACACTCGGCGATGCGCGTGGATGGTCCACTTTGTCCATGGGCATGAGTGGCGACTGGCGCATTGCAGTGGAAGAAGGCAGCACCATGGTGCGCATAGGTAGCGCCATTTTTGGAAGCCGATGACACCCGGAGTTCGCCCATATGAGCCGTGGTTTAAGGCGTGGCTCATCCTCGCCCCTTTGGTGGCCTACGGGAGTCACTTCATCATCTTCAATGCGCGAATGAGGCTGGCCCAACTCGCAAAAGACAGCATGGAGGTAGCAGATCCCTTAGGAACCTGGGGATACGCAGCCGCATGCACAACGGCGTTCACCCTGCTCATGGCCATCATTGCCCGTCTCTGGGTCAAGATCACCCCACATGAAGGTACTCCAGATAAGGACAGAGACTGAGCGCCCCGGACATCCACTCACACGGCTATTTTGGTGGCCTCGCCTATCAATGTCTCTCGCGTCATCGAAAACCTGTTCAAGTCGACTTCGGGCTGAATGCCGAGTGCCATCTGGGCAAGGAGGCGACCAATAAGGGGTCCGAACTTAAATCCATGTCCGCTGAATCCAGCCCCAACAATGAGTCCATCGGGCGTCCTATCAAGAATAAAATCACGATCGGCGGTCCCACTGTAGAAACAGACGTAATCCAACTCGATCTTTGACTCGGCCAGTTCGGGCAGGTGGGTAGACAGGAATTCCCTCGCTTGGGCCTTGAACTCAGAACTGACCTTGCGCTCGTCTCCATCGGGATGCCCGGCGCGTCCGGGATGATGATTGGCCACCTTAATGCGGCCATCCTTGACAGTTGGAATTGCATAAAAGCCACTTGCCAAATCGCTAAAAACAGGAAGCCGATTAAGGCGCTCTCCCAACGCTGACGCATCGAAATACACGAGCTCCTGTCTGGTCACTTCCATAGGGACATCGATCCATCTTTGAGTCCATGCCCCCGATGTAAGCACAACTTGGTCATACTCTGACCACCCCCCGCCACAACGAACTGCATTGCTTTTAACCTCAAAGGCCTCCTTTTTCCACTCGATGCCTTCATTGCTCAACCAACTTGCCAGCCCCGCCAGAATGACTCCCGGATCCAGAACACCACCAAGCCGGTCCACAGTGACTTGATCTGCACGGAAACCCGGCCACTCCTCCGCCACGCGACCCTCGCTCAGTCGATCAGCGCGCAACCCCATGTCGCGCATTGCACGCCAGCTTTCGAGAGCATGGCGGTCACCCTGCTGCTCCACGAGCAGTTTTCCGGTCTCATGCAGCAAAGGCCACCCCATGCGAATTGACCATTCGGACCACAACCTTCGGGCCCTGACGGCCATTGATATCAAGTGCTGGTCATTGCCATAGTGTACCCTGAAACTGCGCCCCGTGTCCACAGAAGCACCGGGCCCCGTGCCCATGGCGTTCGGGTCGTACAGCGTCACTTGAACACCGGCCTGAATCAGGCTAGCGGCGGTGAATCCGCCCATAACTCCGCCGCCGACCACGGCAAATCGAAGGGGCCTTTCGGCCCAGTTGGCCGGTCGAAAATGATGAGGATGACCGGTCATGAGGACGCGAAATTGTGACGGTGAAAAGGCACCTTGGCGAGTTCCCCGCCCAGGAATTCAGCGATCGCTCGCATGCCTTGTCTGGCGTTGCCCAGTCGGGCTTCTGCCTCCGCGTTGTAGTTGGTATTGATGTTGACATCGTAGAAATGCAACTGCCCCTTTGCATCCGGGGCCGCTTCCATTGCTGCTACCTCCATACCAGAATCAGATAGGAAGGCAAGGCAACGCTCCACTTCCTCGGTTTCGTGATGCTCCAAGACCTCAAACTTGGCCCTTCCATCAGCTGGACAAAACGCGGTCCCTACCTGACAGGCATCGGATGGACAAAGGTCAAATCCACCCTCCGTATCAATGCTGACCGTGTAATAGTGACGTCCACCAATGAATTCGAGCCGCAGCACCCGGCCCTCGGCAGGTTTCACATACTCTTGCAGGACGACGGTGCCGTCCAATGTGTAAGTCCCAAACGTATTGGCGACAGCGTCGACGTCTCGAACATTTCGCACAAGTGTGACTCCTGTGCCCTTCCCTCCTCGATTGGGCTTGACGATGAAAGGACGGTCCCAACGCGCTGCCGCCTGGCGAAAGGAATTGACACCTGTGGCAGCCACCGTATGCGGCGCTGTCAGGCCATGGTCGCGAAGCGCTATAACCTGCTCCACCTTGCTCACTTCAAGAGCTGTGGCCCTGCGGTTGTTGATTACCCTACGACCGTGAGACTCCAACCAAGCCATCACACCTCGGGTCGCTTCCCAAGCAAAACGATGATCCCGTGTATGACTGCTGGCGCTCATGCGGTTGTAGAAAACACCCTTGGGGGGCAGCGCAGACATATCAAGCTCTGCCCCATCGATGAACCACTCTCGATACGGCAATCCGTTCAGCTCTAGGTGTGCGATGAGCGGCTCGATCCACACGCTGTTTTCGTGAAGAATGTGAATGACTGGCTTGGCATCTATGGACTCTGTCAGGGTGGAAATGGGAGAAATCATGGTGGTCGGATTAAGGGCAAACAAAAAGCCCGGCTGGAGGGCCGGGCACAATACAATCAAGGAGGCGTTTTCACATGGAATTAGCGAACATGATGGTGCTGTGCCCGGAGGGCCAGACAACAAGAGCAACACCATGAAAAATTCCGAATCACGACATGAAGATAATACACATGTTACATTAAATCAACAATTCGTCTGATTAATATGGGTCTACATCTATTATAATTCGGATTGCCTTGTACCCTTGTACTTCTCTGAACGCCTCGATATCCTCCTTCAATGCCGCCTTGACGGCAGCAGGTGACGCCTCGCGTTCAAATTTTAACAGGATATGCCTGTGGAACTGGTCATTCATCCTCGGTATCGGAGGCTCTTCGGGTCCAATCACACGACCACCAAAACGACTACGCAAACGCCCAGCCAATGCAGAAGCACCCTGTCGCACTTTGTGCGGATCACGGTGGCGCAAGACCAAGCGAATGAGGCGAACAACAGGCGGGTACTGGAAGGTCTTTCGCTCTTGTATTTCCGCATTTGCCATTGAGACCGCATCATGACGGACCACATGGGTAAAGACCCAATGCTCAGGATCAAACGTCTGGATTAACACGCGTCCTTGATCGGCTCTTCGCCCGGCACGGCCCGCCACCTGTGTCAAAAGTTGGAAGGTTCTCTCCAAGGCACGGAAATCAGGATGGTGCAACATTCGATCAGCCTGAAGGATGCCCACAAGCCCCACATTTTCGAAATCCAATCCCTTGGTTACCATCTGGGTACCAACAAGAATCTGGACTTCTCCAGTCTCAAAAGCCCGGATGATGCGCTCGTGACCCGAACGGGTGCGCGTGGTGTCCAGATCCATTCTCGCCGAGGCCACCTCAGGAAAGTGAGTCGCGATTTCTTCTTCAATCCGCTCCGTTCCAATTCCCTTTGACTCCACCTCCTCACTTCCGCAGCGCGGACAAGCTTTCGGCTCAGACTCCCGATAACCGCAATAGTGGCAGTGTAAATCCTTGAGGTATTTGTGCAACGTCAAGGACACATCGCAGCGTGAGCATTCTGGAACCCACCCACAGGTCCTGCATTGGGAAACCGGGGCATACCCCCTTCGGTTCTGAAACAGAATCACCTGCCTCCCAGCATTGAGTGTCTCCCCGATGGCCTCCAACAGGGTTCGACTGAAATGCCCTTCCATTCGCCGCTGTTTGTGAGCCTTGCGCAAATCCACAAGCTCCACAGAAGGCAGGGACGTGCCCCCAAACCGCTCGCGCAGTGCCACGTGCACAGCGCGATCTGCATCGACTGCCCAACGCGCTTCCAACGAGGGTGTTGCTGAACCGATGAGTACATGAGCTCTGTGAAGTTGACCGAGCACGGCCGCGACATCGCGAGCCTGATAACGGGGTGCTGGATCCTGTTGTTTGTAGCTGGGATCGTGCTCCTCATCAACCACGATCAGCCCCAGCTTTCGGAAAGGTAGAAATACGGCGCTTCGGGCCCCAACCAGCAATCGACCCTTGCCCTTTTCTTCAGCGACACGTCGGAAAGTCGTCGTGCGTTCTCTCGGTGTAAATCGGCTGTGATAAACCTCGAGTCGATCCCCAAAAAATCGCCTGAGTCGGATGATGAGTTGGGTGGTCAAGGCGATCTCAGGAACCAAGAAGAGTGCGTCCTTCCCGGCCGCGAGAACATCTTGAATCAGATGGGTGTAGACTTCCGTTTTTCCAGAACCCGTGACCCCTTCGAGCAGCACAAGTCCTCTTTGATTGAATCCGGCGCGAATTCCATGAACGGCATCCATTTGGGCGGGACTCAACTCCGCGAGGGGCAATATGTCTTCCTGAACGCCAATCAACCACGGATCTTGCTTGAAAGCGAAGGCGATTCCCTTTTCAACCAATGCCTTGAAGACCTGTGTGTCAAAGCCACGCATGCTGGCCAGCTCAGCCATGGGTACCCCCACTTTGTGTCTCGAATCCTCTAACAATGCCATCATTGCCCTAGACTGTGCAGGTGCCCGCGCATCCAGTCGATCCAATTGTTCGCTCAGCCACCGCTCGTCCCCCGCCGCCCGCTCAGACAATCGGACCATGGCGACGACCTTCCGTCCGGGACCACTTCGCATTTCCTCATTGGACAAGACCCAGCCGGACTCGACCAAAGCGCGTAGCACAGGAGCGGGGTCCTTCAGACCAAGTAAGTCTCCCACTTCTCGGAAGGCCATGGCACCCCTTAGCCTCAGCGCCTCAACCACCTGGAACTGGCGGTCCTCCAAGTCGGCGTCATCCCGCTCGTCCGCGTCCAATGCCAACTGAAGCTTGGTTTCGCTGGCGAGACGCATGCCCCCAGGCAATGCCGCCAAGGCCACTTCACCAGGGGAACAACAATAATGGCCGGCCATCCAATCCCAAAAACCCAAGGTTTCTTCCGACAACAAAGGCTCCCGATCCAATAAACTGACGAAGGCCTCGGTCCGGTGCTCCGGTGTCCTGTCGTGGATGGAACGCACAACAGCCGTGTGAAGTCGCTTTCCCCTCAGCGGCACCACCACCCGACTACCCACCTTTACTGCTCCGGCGTGCTCCGCAGGAACCTGATAGGTCAACAGGCCCGGAAGCGCCAAAGGGAGAATGACATCGACGTATTGCACGAACAGCGAAAGTACCTTAGTCTGCGGCCTCTTCACTTCTCCCACAAACCCGTGAACCGAGAAGGCAAATTTGCGGTTCTTTTGTCATGCATCATCTCAACGTTGGCGATCTCGCCCCAGCTTTCTCAGCCCTCGACCAAAACGACAAGACCCACACCCTCGAGGACTATCGCGGCAAGCGGGTCGTCCTGTACTTCTATCCAAAAGACAATACTCCAGGCTGCACCAACCAAGCATGCAGCTTACGCGACGGGATAGCCGAACTCCAATCCGCCAACATCACGGTGCTCGGTGTCAGCATCAACCATGCCTCCTCCCACAAGAAGTTCATCGACAAGTATGATCTTCCTTTTGATCTGCTTGTCGACGAAGACCACAGCCTGCAAGAAACCTTCGGGGTTTGGGGCCTGAAGAAATTCATGGGAAGAGAATACGACGGGACGCACAGAACGACCTTCTGTATTGATGAACAAGGACACATTGCTGCCATCATCCGAAAGCCGAAGGTGAAAGAACATGCTGCCGAAGTAATCGCTGCTTTCGGGGATAAAAGTTGACCTCTCGCTCACAAAAACACGGCACAACGTAAATCCCTTACGGAGCGTGGCTTCTACTTTGCTGTCGCTTCTATCGAAAACCACCCACATGGCTGCAGAAAACAAGGAAAAGCTCAAGGCACTCCAACTCACATTGGATCGCATCGACAAAACATACGGCAAGGGCACCGTCATGAAACTCGGGGACGAGGCCGTCGAAAAAATCGACGCCATCTCCTCCGGCTCTCTCTCACTCGACATCGCCCTGGGCGTTGGCGGATTCCCGCGTGGCCGGGTCGTAGAAATTTATGGACCGGAGAGCTCAGGCAAAACGACACTGGCAACCCATGCTCTAGCGGAAGCTCAAAAGGCGGGCGGAATCTGCGCATTCATCGACGCCGAGCACGCCTTCGATAAATACTATGCAGAGAAGCTTGGTGTGGACACCGAGAACCTGCTGATTTCCCAACCCGACAATGGAGAACAGGCGCTCGAAATCGCCGACAACCTCATTCGCTCTGGGGCCATCGACCTCATTGTGATTGACTCCGTAGCGGCACTCACTCCTCGCGCTGAAATCGAAGGTGAGATGGGAGACTCTTCCGTCGGACTTCAGGCGCGTCTGATGTCCAAGGCCCTGAGGAAACTCACTTCAACCATCAACAAAACCGGATGCTGTTGCGTGTTCATCAATCAGCTTCGCGAGAAAATCGGCGTCATGTTTGGCAATCCAGAGACGACCACGGGTGGAAACGCACTGAAATTTTACTCCTCCGTTCGTATTGACATCCGCCGGAGCAGCCAGATCAAAGACGGCGACGTCGTGATGGGGAACCGCACCAAGGTCAAAATCGTCAAGAACAAGGTGGCACCGCCATTTAGACGCGCGGAATTTGACATTATGTACGGTAAGGGCATCTCGCGTGTTGGCGAGGTCATCGACCTTGGCGTCGACCTCGGCATAGTCAAAAAGTCTGGCTCCTGGTTCAGCTATGGCGAGACCAGATTGGGACAAGGCCGTGATTCAGTCAAGAATCTGCTGTCTGATAACCCTGAGCTCATGGAAGAACTCGAAGCCGGCATCAAGGCTGCCCTCAACGACGAAGTGGTCGAAGAAGTGGCAGAGCAGACGGAAGCTTGATGGGTCGACTCCTGTTTGGAATGCTCATCCTGCCCACAATCTGGGCAGGATGCAATTTCCATGAACCCCGAGGAGAAGGTGAGCCCCCCGATGTGGACACCTTGGCTTTGCTTAACGCCCAAATTCTCAGTTCTCCCTTAGAAGCCGATGGCTACGCCGCCCGGGCGGAATTTCACCTTCGACGCGGAGAAATTGGGTTGGCACTAGAGGACCTCGAGTTGGTCGTTCAAGCCGACTCGACGCGCATTGAAGAGCGCCACAGACTGGGTCAACTCCGATTTGATGTCCGTGACTTTGAAGGCGCCGTTCGAGAATGGAAAGGCGTACTCAACGTCAATACCAACCATACACCGACGCTTCTTTCTCTGGCTCGAGTAGATGTCCTGTTGCGTGCATACGAGCCGGCACTCAAACGAATCAATGCTGCCCTTCAAGTGGACAGCCGCCTCGACGAGGCCTATTTCCTGAAAGGCAGATTGTATCTGGAAACTGGCGATACAAGTAAGGCTGCGAGCTCATTCCAAACTGCATCGGAAGTGAACCCAGACCGATACGATGCCTTCATTCAATTGGGCCTGCTGCGCGCCACGGCGCATGACGACCTCGCCTTGGAGTACTTCCGCACGGCTCGATCTCTTCGTCCCCAGAGTATTGAAGCACTCTACGATGAGGCCATTTTTCTGCAAGAACACGCGAAAAATGACACCGGTCGCTATACGCTTGCCTTGAACCTTTACGATCGGATTCTTGACCTCGATAATGCCAACGCTTCTGCAGCCTTCAACAAAGGATACATCTACCTAGAATACTTGGCTGATTATGGTCAGGCAGAGTCGTGGTTCAAAAAAGCCATTTCGCTACTCCCCCAATACCACCAAGCCCACTACAACTTGGGGCTTGCCATTGAGAGCCAAGGAAGAAGTCAAGAGGCATTAGAAGCATACGATGCCGCCCTGGTCATCGATCCTGCCTACACCCCCGCTGCCATTGCAAAAGGCCGCATTCTCTCTGGCAGTCAACCGAACTGAGAACGCCCTTAACGAAAAAAGCCGGCGGGAAGCCGGCTTTTTTCGCTTTCTAAAGTGCAATTACTTCACTTGGTCCACCACAGACTTAAATGCTGTAGGGTGATTAAGCGCCAAGTCTGCGAGTACTTTTCGGTTGAGCTCTATTCCGGCCTTGCTGCACTTGCCCATGAACTGGGAGTAGCTCATGCCATGCTGGCGTGCACCGGCGTTAATTCTTTGTATCCAGAGGGAACGAAATTGACGCTTCTTGAGTTTACGGCCTACATACGCGTAGCACAATCCTTTCTCCACCGCATTCTTTGCAACGGTCCAGACATTCTTTCGGGCTCCATAGTAACCCTTTGCCATTTTCAGGACTTTCTTTCTGCGGGCTCTGCTGGCGACAGCGTTATTTGAACGGGGCATGATTTATCGGGTTTGGCGGACAGCGTCCCGCACTGGCGGGATCTTGGGGGCTGGACGCCGGTTTTGATTTTTTGATTAAATGCCCAATTGGGTCTTGATGTTCGGCGTATCCGCCTTGCTCACCAGTCCCGTTTGGGTCAGGTTTCGCTTCTGTTTCGTCCCCTTCTTGGTCAGAATGTGAGACTTGAAGGCGTGCTTGCGCTTGAGCTTTCCCGTGCCGGTCACGGTAAAACGCTTCTTTGCGCTGCTTTTGGTCTTCATCTTCGGCATGTCGTCCGTATATGGTGGATCCGGCTTTGGGCCTTCTCCAGAATTTACTTTTTAGGTCGGAGCGTGATAAACATCCGTTTTCCTTCCAATTTCGGCATCAGCTCTACTGTTCCCACGTCCTCCAATTCCTGAGCAAAACGCAACAACAGAATCTCTCCCCTCTCTTTAAACACAATGGATCTTCCGCGAAAGAAGACATGTGCTTTAAGCTTGTTTCCCTCCTCTAGGAATTTGCGGGCGTGTTTGACCTTGAAATTGAAATCGTGATCGTCCGTGTTGGGACCAAAACGAATTTCTTTCTGGGTCACCTTCGCTTGGTTCGACTTGATTTCCTTTTGCTTCTTCTTCTGATCATACAGGAATTTCTGATAATTCAGAATTCTGCAGACCGGAGGATCCGCTTTCGGGGAAATCTCCACAAGATCCAGCTCCTGCTCCTCTGCCATTTTGATGGCATCTTCCAAATCAACAATGTCCGCATCGCCGACATTGTCACCGACCAAACGCAATTGGGGCGCCCGGATATCCCGGTTCGTCCTGTGCGGATTCTTTTTGATCACCCGGGCTGGGCCCCGGGATCGTCTGCGTCGAATGGCGATGGTGCTATCAGTTTGGTTGTTCAATCATCTGTCTCCACCGAGCATTTGGCTCACTTCACTTTCGATTCGTTCGGCAAAAGCGTCGATGGTCATTCCTCCAACATCTCCCTCCCCTTGCTTGCGCAATGAAACGGTTCCATTTTCGGATTCATCTCCTCCCACAATGAGCATGTAAGGGACTTTGTCGAGCTCCGCTTCGCGGATCTTCTTCCCCACCTTTTCACTCCGGTCGTCAATGAGGGCGCGAATATCGCGCTTTTCAAGGGATTTTGAAACCTCTTTTGCATAGTCGTTGAACTTGTCACTAACCGGCAGGATTCGCGCCTGTTCTGGGGTGAGCCACAACGGGAATTTACCCGCGCAGTGCTCGATCAGAATGGCGACAAAGCGCTCCATTGAGCCAAAAGGCGCGCGGTGAATCATCACCGGACGGTGTTTTTGATTGTCTGCCCCCACATACTCAAGTTCAAACCGCTCTGGGAGGTTGTAGTCTATCTGGACAGTGCCCAATTGCCACTTCCTCCCGATGGCGTCGCGTACCATGAAGTCAAGTTTGGGGCCATAGAAAGCCGCCTCGCCCAATTCAGTAACGGTCTTTAGGCCCTTCTCCAATGCGATTTCCGCAATGGCTTTCTCGGCCTTGTCCCAGTTTTCATCGCTTCCTATGTATTTCGTCGGATTGGACGGGTCACGTAAACTGACTTGGGCAACGAAATCCTCAAAACTCAGTGTTTTGAAAATGTACAGAACAAGGTCAATTACCTTTCCAACCTCTTCTTTGACCTGCTCAACGGTGCAAAAGATGTGAGCGTCATCTTGTGTGAATCCCCTGACCCTTGTGAGGCCGTGGAGCTCTCCGCTCTGCTCATAACGGTAGACTGTTCCAAACTCGGCAAAACGGACAGGAAGGTCCCGGTAGCTGCGCGGTCTACTCTTGTACACCTCACAGTGATGGGGGCAGTTCATGGGCTTCAGCAAGTACTCCTCTCCCTCTGCGGGCGTTTTAATCGGCTGAAAACTGTCTTCCCCATACTTGTCGTAATGACCGCTGCACACATACAATTCCTTGTTTCCGATGTGCGGCGTAATGACGGCCTCGTATCCCATTTTTCGCTGGGCTTCCTTGAGGAATGTCTCAAGGCGCATTCGCAAATCCGCGCCCTTGGGAAGCCAAAGTGGAAGCCCTTGACCAACCTTTTCGCTAAAGGTGAAAAGATCCAATTCCTTTCCCAACTTCCTGTGATCTCGCTGTTTGGCTTGTTCGAGAAGCTCCAGATGTTCCGTTAGCTGTGATTTCTTCGGAAACGCAATTCCATATATCCGCGTCAATTGCTTCTGGGACTCATCTCCCTTCCAGTATGCACCAGCCACGGCGAGCAATTTGACTGCCTTGATGTGGCCTGTATGGGGAATGTGCGGACCACGACAGAGGTCGGTAAACCCACCTTGGGTGTACAGTGTGATGTTGCCGTCTTCAAGGTTTTCGAGGAGGTCTAGTTTGTAATGGTCCCCCTTCTCTTTGAAGAGGGCAATCGCCTCTGACTTGGGGATTGGACGGCGCACATATTCGCTCTTCTGCTTTGCCAGCTCGAGCATTTTCTTCTCCACTTCAGGGAAGTCTTTGTCACTGAATGCCTGCTCACCGAAATCGACATCGTAATAGAATCCGCCTTCTATGGCAGGGCCAACCCAAAACTTGACACCGGGATACAGCGCCTCCAGCGCCTCGGCCATAAGGTGAGCGCCGCTGTGCCACAAGGTGCTCTGTGCACCATCATCTCCCCACGTGAGCAACTTCAAAGCCACATCGCCGCCCAAGGGACGCTGTGCATCCCATACTTCGCCATTGACTTCAGCCGCCAGCACATTTCGAGCCAGCCCTTCGCTGATGCCTCTCGCTACATCCATGGCTGTAGAGTCATCCTGCACGGGGCGAACGGTCCCATCTGGAAGGGTGATGTTGATCATAATCTCTTGATTCCACGCAAAGATAACCCCCGCTTCGCCCCCTGTGGAGGACTTACAAAAGGATGTCAAAACTCAACGTTTTAGCCTGCACGTGCATACCACAGGTCAGCAGATTGCCATTGTATTGATGAAGACCGGGAACGCCCTGGTCATACATCACAGAATTGCATACGATGAACTCCCCTCTGTCTCGACTACTTTACCCCCTCTATAGCTTATTAATGTTCCCTTGGATTCTGTCCGCCTCACCGCAAGACCTGAGGGATTTCGACGCCTTTGTACACCATGTTCGGATGGAAGCCAACTCGGGAAACCCAGAGCGCATTGCCGATTGTTTTGCGGCCCTCATTGTCTCAGATACGCAATGCGCACCAGAACCATTTGGCGATGTCATGGAATATGATGCCCAACGGTTTGGTTGGAGTCAATTGGGCGAGGACATCGCCCGATTTGCCGATGGCTTCGTGTTGGTTGATGCCGATGGAACCATGACCAACCTGCACGCCCGTGCCGCAGGTCAATCCCATTACCTTGATATTCTAGGAGACCGAGTAAAGTTTCGCCGTGAAGCCGGAAATCAAGGCAGCATCATCGCCATGCTCGATTCCGGAGTGTTGCCCGGTCATATTGACAAAACGCGCTGGACAGTCACCCGCAATGGCGTCAAATGGACCCCGGTGGTGGCCACCATCCCCGAAATGGGCAAGGTCAAGGGATACATCGGAGAAGATTATGTCAAGCAGGCCAAAACAAAAGGAGACGTAAAGTTGAGCGCTCAATTCGACGGCCAAAGGTGGGCCCTTACAGGGTACGAACGCACCCGCTCTGAACTCGCCATCAAGGACTTCCTTCCCAAGCCTTGAGGTGCCAATGCACGGCAGCTTCAGCGCAATGTTCGCCAGCAGCGTCGTACAGTGAGGAGCGTTGTACGATGCGCGCAACACCCCGGGCCTCCAACACGCCGGTCAGTCCTTGGACGTCCGGCGTGTTCCTGTTGGCTTTGGCCACACAATCCCCCTTCGGTTTGGCTATGTAGTCAATCTCCAAACGCGCCATAATGATGCGGTAGTCCCGCATGCCCACCTCGAGGAGAATAGAAGCGCCGGAAGAAAACTCGAGAGCCGTGGCAATGGCACAAGCGTGCATGCCTCCGAGGTGATTTCGATTGGATTTGCGGTCGGGCAACAGCACAATTACCGCCTCTTCCGAAACAGCATCGATTCGAATTTTGTGGGGGCGATTAAACGGCAGGGCCACCCTCATCAGCCGGTCCAAAGCCGCTGGGCTCCCCTGCCGGGCCAAACCCAATGCGCGATCTGCTCTTGCTGCAACCCGCGCGTTCATGATGGTTCCGGCTTTAGCTCCACGCCCCACCGCGCCAAAACACCGGAAATATCAGGCCGGAAGTAATTGGGTCCTTTCATCACTTTGCCGTCTTCACGGTAAATAGGCTTCCCATCGGGCCCCAGCTTGGACATATTGGAGTCCTGAATGGTCCGGAATACATCCGCCATCACATCCTGCATCCCGTGCGTGACCATCGTGCCGCACAAGATGTAAAGCATGTCGCCCAAAGCATCCGCCACCTCTACCATGTCACCCGCCTTCACTGCGTCCAAGTACTCGTCATTTTCCTCCGCCATCAAGCGATGGCGAAGCGCCATCTCCTCGATGGAGACTTCAATTGTCGGGTTAGATTCATGGCGTAAGCCATAGGTTTTGTGGAACAAGCCCACCGCATCTATGCATTCTTTCAATGTCATGGGGACAAGATGGGCAACATCTTTTAACCGCCCCACCACCCACTGAGGGGCAATGTCACTCCTATTTTTGCATCCTTCGTGGACAGAAATGGACCAGACGCGACACTAGAACAAATGGAAAGCCAACCTCTTGCCCCCTCCGCGGACTCCTCGAACACCGGTCATGCGGACATTCAGGCTCTGACCGAGCGCATCGTCTTAGCCAGCTCTTTTGTCGAACCCTTGCGACATGAAGTCGGCAAAGTTGTCGTCGGACAAAAAGGCATGGTTGACACCCTCCTTATCGGACTGCTTGCAGACGGCCACGTGCTGCTGGAGGGCGTCCCAGGATTGGCCAAGACCCTCGCTATTCAAACGCTGAGTCAAGCTGTTGCAGTTGACTTTAGCCGCATCCAATTCACCCCTGACCTCCTGCCTGCCGATGTAGTGGGTACGATGATCTACAACCAGAAAGAGGAGGCATTTTCGGTAAGCAGAGGACCCATTTTTGCTCACTTTGTCCTCGCCGACGAGATCAACAGAGCCCCTGCCAAAGTCCAGAGTGCACTTCTCGAAGCCATGCAGGAAAGGCAGGTGACCATCGGATCAGAAACCTTTCCCTTACCCAATCCCTTTCTGGTGCTGGCCACGCAAAATCCAGTTGAACAAGAAGGCACATACCCCTTACCCGAAGCGCAGGTCGACCGCTTCCTGTTGAAGGCTGTCATTGACTACCCATCACCCGAGGAAGAACAGAACATCCTCAGGGCCCAAGTGGCAGCAGGACCCAAACCTAAACTGCTGCCTGTCGTGAAGCCCGATGCCTTGCTTAATGCGAGAGAACTTGTTCGAGAGGTGTATATGGATGAGAAGGTGGAGCGATATATCGTACAATTGGTTCACGCGACGCGCCGTCCGGAAAATCAAGGCATGGGCCATCTGGCACCGCTCATCGGCTTTGGAGCGTCTCCAAGGGCGACCATCGGCTTGGCCCTTGCAGGCAAAGCCCGGGCATTTATGTCCCAAAGGGGATACGTTATTCCCGAAGACATACGTGCGGTTGCCATGGACGTGTTGCGCCACCGAATTGGCTTGACGTTTGAAGCTGAAGCCGAAGAAATCCGTCAAGAACAAATCGTGACCGAAATATTAGACCAGGTTCAAGTCCCCTGATTATGGAGGCGTCCGAGCTGATCCGACGGGTCCGCAGGGTTGAACTGCGCGCCAGAGGCCTGAGCAATCAGGTATTTTCGGGGGAGTACCACAGCGCCTTCAAAGGGAGGGGCATGGCCTTCAGTGAAAACCGAGCCTATCAGCACGGAGACGAAATCCGAACCATCGATTGGAATGTGACGGCCAGAATGCGTTCCCCTTACGTGAAAGTGTTTCAAGAGGAGCGCGAATTGACGGCCATGCTCCTTATCGATGTCAGTGCGTCGGGAACCATCGGTAGCCGCGGGTCGACCAAGCGAGAACTGGCTGCTGAATTGGCTGCCGTATTGGCTTTCTCCGCCGGGCAGAATAACGACAAAATCGGAGCGCTTCTTTTCACCGACCGAATCGAACGCTATATCCCCCCTAAAAAAGGCAGAAGCCATATTCTGCGAATCGTTCGAGAAATCATCGATCTCAAACCGGAGGGCCAAGGCACGGACATTACAGCCGCCCTAGAACACTTCGGCCGGGCCATGAAAAAACGCTGTATCGCATTTCTCATCAGCGACCTTCAAGATCGCGGTTTCGAGGACATCATGAAGAGAACCGCCCGGCGACACGACCTCGTCGCGCTTCAATTGCGCGACGCCATCGAGGGAAAAGCCATGAAGTTGGGATGGATTGCCAGTTTCGATCCAGAATCTAACGCCATTGGGCACATTGGAACTGGATCACTTCGATGGCGGAAACGATATGAAACGGCCCTATCAGAGCACCAATCTCGACTCGAGTCAGAGATGAAGCGCGCTGGCGTGGATCACGCGGTGCTCCATACGGACGAGCCTTATGTCCAACCCTTGATGCAGTTGTTTGATCGCCGTGGCTGACCTCCGAACCGTCCTGCTCCTTAGTGGCCTATCCACCTCTGGCCTGACCTTGGCTCAGGCCTCCTTCTCATTGGTCGCTGACCGAGACAGCGTGGGCATAGGGGAAGCCCTTGTCCTCACATTGGAATCCGACGAACCGCTAACGGAGGGACAACACTGGGAATGGCCAGTTCTTGAGGCGGGGGACTCCCTTGCAAAAGGATGGGAAATCCTGAGTATTGGCCCTATTGACAGCGCAGCATCTCCGACCCTTGCAGCGGGACTTCGAAGAACACAGCAAATTGAGGTTCTCGCCTGGGACACGGGATTCAAAGTAATCGAGCCGATTGTGCTGGGAAATTCTGGCCCCAACCCAATTCAGAGTACACCGATTTTGGTTCAGGTGGGGGCACACACCCTTGAGCAAAATCCAGCCCCGCGGCCGATGCAGGGCTACACCAACTTCTCCTTCACTTGGTGGGAGCGTGCAATGCAGGTTCTCCCCGTTTTCTTATCCATCGTCGCACTTTTGGCTTTGCTGATTTGGACTCTACGGCGGTTCCGAAGACGAGAATCTTCGACATTGCCCATTACACAAATCGCAAAGCCCCAGGAGCCTGCCCACCTCAGGGCCCTGCACATGCTCGAATCCCTTGCAGCCGAACAACCATGGAATCGCGGTGAAGAGAAGGAGGCACAGGTGATCCTGTCAGAAGCGGTCAGGCTCCATCTTCAAGGCACCTTTGGGGTGAAAGCATTGGAAAGGGCAACAGAAGAACTCACTGCGCACCTTCAAGGCTCACCAATTCGGGGAATGGATTCCAAAGACGCACGTTGGCTGGTGGCGTTACTGCGCCAGTCCGACCTCGTGAAATTCGCGAAGCGAAGCATGGCCTCTGATGCCCATGCCCATGCCGTAAATGAAGCAATCGAATGGGTGCGTCGATCTGCACCTCAGGGCGAGCAGGAGCAAGAGGACAATCAAACGACGGAGTCGCATGGGTAAGTGGACTGACTCCGGACAAACAGGTCCCAGGCTAAAGCAGGCCGCTACACAGGGGATGGCATGGCTCATGTTGTTGTCCTTGTTTTTCTTGCTGGACGGCAGATTCGAATGGGCAAAGCCCTCGGCTTTTTGGTGGGGAATTGCCATTGTTGCTTGGAGTCTGTGGCGCGTATCGGCTCCCATGGTCGCCCCCAAATTTCGAATCAACCTGCACCATTTGGAATTGTCCCCCCCCAAGCGCGACCAATGGATTCCTCTTTTTCCAGATGGACTGAGAACACTGGCTCTGGGCCTCATTCTGTTGGTGATGGCCCGCCCGCAAAGCTCATCCAGCATTGAGAACATGACGCGAGAGGGCATTGACATCGTGATGGCCATGGATGCCTCCGCCAGTATGTTGAGCAAGGACTTCAGGCCCAACCGCCTCGAAGCGGCGAAAGCTGTCGCTAACGAATTTGTAGAGGACAGACCATTTGACCGGGTGGGCGTTGTCGTCTACGAGGGAGAAAGCTTTACCCAAGTCCCCTTGACCACGGATCATCGCGTGGTGCAAGACGGATTAAACGCGCTGGAAACCGGTCGTGTCGAAGGTGGAACCGCAATTGGGATGGGCCTGGCGACTGCTGTTAACCGCCTTCGAAACAGCGACGCCAAAAGCAAGGTGGTCATCCTGATTACCGACGGAGAAAACAACGCGGGCCAAATTGAACCTCAAGATGCTGCCCAACTGGCCAGACTGGAGTCCATCCGCGTCTACACTGTCGGTGTGGGCACCATTGGCCGTGCGAAAAGCCCCGTAAGAAAACGACCGGACGGCAGCTACATCTACGACTGGGTCGAAGTCAACATCGATGAGCCGACCCTGAAGGCCATTGCAGAGGAAACCGGAGGCCGCTATTTCCGGGCAACCAGCGGAGAAAAACTGAAGGAGATATACACTGAGATTGACGAATTGGAGAAAACCCGCTTCAACGTCTTCCGCTACAACAAACGCACTGAGGAATTCCCGTTCATCGGTTGGCTCGCTTTGATTTGCTTGGCCACTGAAGCAACGCTTCGTCACGTCTTCTTTCGAAACCTACCATGAGCACCTCTCCGCGCACATACAAGGTCTTCGCACATGTCACAGGCCTCGTTCTGTTCGAGCTGGCATTTTGGTCGGCTGTTCTTGCCGTCGGTGTTCTTTTGAGAAAGGTCGCCCCACAACTCGACATCCATTTTCCAAACGCTTGGCCGGCTTTGGTTATCGCCCCCGTGGGATTGATCCTTTTTGCAGGGCACTACAGATGGAAGCAACGCCGAATGGCCGAAGCGACCGAAATCGAACTTAGCCGATCGCTTTGGCCCGATGCGAGGCCCCGACAATCCGTTTGGAAGTTCCTGATTTGGAGAACGGCTATCGCCATGATTGCTTTGGGCATGATGGACCCGAAATGGGGCACCCGAATGGAGGAGATGGAGTCGGAAGGGGTCGACATCATGATTGCCCTCGATGTAAGCCGCTCCATGCTTACCGAGGATGTGGGCGTTTCCCGACTCGATCTCGCGAAGCGGAGTTTAGAGCGCATTGTGCAACAACTGGATGGCGATCGGGTCGGCTTGATTGTATTCGCTGGAGAGGCTTATGTTCAGGCTCCTTTGACCCAAGACCTCTCTGCTGTAAAGCTGTTTCTCGATGCCATAGGCACGGAATCAGTTCCGCTTCAGGGCACCGCAGTCGGCACAGCATTGGCCCTTGCCGCAGACTCTTTCGATTCCGAAAGCAAAGCGAGTCAAGTCGTCCTCATCATTACCGATGGAGAAAACCACGAAGGAGATGCCTTGGCCAGAACCTCGGAAGCAGCCGACCTCGGCATCACCGTTCACACCATCGGAATGGCATCAGAAGCGGGAGGCCCCATACCGGAATACGACCGCTACGGCCGGTCAAAAGGATACAAAACGGATGAAGCGGGCCAGCCCGTCGTGTCCACTTTGGACGAGCGCATGCTCGTGGCCATGGCGGAGGCGGGCAATGGAACCTACGTTCGTGCCAACCGCGGGTTCGTGGACCTAGACCCTTTCCTGTCCAGTTTGGACTTGATGGAAAAAGGACAGGGCAACACTGTATCCTACACGGATTACCGACACCAGTATGCAGGCTTCTTTCTTTTGGGTTTTCTGCTCCTGCTTATTGAAGGTGGTTGGCCCACCCGAAGGCTGCGTCTTTTTGGTTCTACCTTATGTCTGTTCCTTGCAGTAGGCAGCCCTGAACTTTTGGCCCAAACGGAAAAAAAGGGCACCAAAAGAGAGGCTGTGGCTGGTTCAGAGGCCATGGAAAAACGCGATTTTGCAGCTGCTGATAGCTTGTTTTCGGCTGCCCGAGGGTGGCGAGGGGCCAATCCCGGAGCACTCGCGATGAACCGGGGCTTTGCACTTGCTTCCAACAACAATTCGGAAGAGGCCCTTCGGTCATTCCAACAGGCTGTCTCAGAATCAAAAGACCCCGTCCAGAAAGCGGACGCTTGGAACAACGTGGGCAACGTCCTTTTGGCCAACCAAGACGCTTCAGGCGCTGTGGAAGCGTATATGCAGTCCCTGAGGTTAGACCCCAAAGACGCCGACACGCGTTACAACTTGGCCTTGGCCAAGGCTATGCTTCAACAGGAACAGGAGCAAGAAGAACAAGACGGAGAACAGCAGCAAGACGGAGAGCAGCAGCAAGACGGAGAGCAGCAGCAAGACGGAGAACAGCAGCAAGACGGAGAACAGCAGCAAGACGGAGAACAGCAGCAAGACGGAGAACAGCAGCAAGACGGAGAGCAACAGCAAGACGGGGAGCAGCAGCAAAACGGAGAGCAACAGCAAAACGGAGAGCAGCAGCAAAACGGAGAGCAGCAGCAAAACGGAGAGCAGCAAGTTGATCCCAATGGCATCCAACCCGAGGACGCCGAGCGAATTCTAGACCTGTTGGAGAGGAATGAAGCCGCACTGCGTGCCAAATTGCAAGCGCAGGAAAACGCCCAAAGGCGCAAGGCAAAACGACAGAAAATCGAAAAAGACTGGTGATGCACTCGCTGATTCGCCCTCTTCATTTCACGCTGCGAGCGTTCATGATGCTCCTGATGATCGGCATAGGTCAAGTCGCATTGGGCCAAGTTTCAGCCTCAATCACTGTGGACCGAAACCCGGTGGTGGCCAACCAGCCCTTTCGCATCACCTTTGAATTCAAAGGCGCCCAAGTCAAATTCTCATCCCCTCCCACTATTGAGGGGCTTCGTTACGTCAGTGGCCCTTCCACTTCCAACAGCACTCAAATCATAAATGGTGCGGTTTCCTCAAGCCGCAGCTATACCTATTCGGCCGTCATTGCCGAGGAAGGAACATTGCGAATCCCTGCCCTACGTTTCCAAGCAAATCGGGAAACGCTTAATACTCGCCCCGTCACATTGAAGGTTCTCAAGGCAGGGAACCAATCGTCAGGTACAGCCACCAAATTTGAAGCGGTCATTGAAGTGGACAAGCGCTCCGTCTTTCTGGGAGAGCCTGTCAGGATCCAATACCGAATCTACAATCGACTGGACGGGGTAGACGTGAGGAATTACACATTCCCTGATCTCTCAGGAGCCTGGAGGGAGACCGTTGAAGGTGAAGACCCGAGGTGGGAGAACACCATACTCAATGGCCAACGCTTTCAAGTGGCCACCATCCGAACTGACATCCTTTACCCAACACAAACAGGCACGTTGGAACTGGACGGCTTCGATGTCGATGCCCAGGCGCGCATCTCGTTCTTCAATACGCGCCCACTCGCTTCTTCGGCGCGGCCAGTACAAATCGAAGTTAAACCGCTGCCGGGGGCCGCTCCCGCTCCATCCCTTGGCACATTTCGAGACCTACAATTGAAGTGGTTCTCAGAAGGGACACTGCCGCTCAAATCCAATGAGGCAGTCAACCTCACACTGGAAATTAGCGGCAAGGGCAACTTGGGTCTGATTGGTGAACCCGATATCGATTGGCCTTCAGACCTTGAGGTATTTGATCCTGAAATCAAAGACAGAATAAGAACCACGGTCAACGGCCAAAGTGGGAAACGGACGCTTACATACCTCGTAATTCCGCGAGCAGAAGGGTCTTACGAAATAGGGCTGCCCAACATGGCGTATTTCGACTATGCCAAAAAGCGCTTTGAGCGGCTATCAACTCCGGTCATCTCACTCAACATCGAAGGTGGCGCATCTGATAATGGTCCGGCGTTCGGGTTCAACAGCAAGTCTGACGTCACAATTCTGACCCGAGACGTCCGGTTTATCCGAACCAAAACTGCATTGCGCCCCAAGAAACAACCCTTCTTAGGAGGCCCGATTCACTTGGGCCTGTGGTGGTTCCCACCACTTGGTCTCGCAGTACTGGCTCTGTTCCGAAGGCGACAAAAGAAAGAGGAATCAGACCCTACTTCCGGATTGAAAAAGCAAGCCAAGAAGACACTCAAAACCACCTTAAACCAAGCCGAAAAAGGACAGGTCAATCTAGACGATGTTGGAGGCGCAGTTCACGCATACCTCCAGGCACAAATGGAGATTCCAAGAAGCGAAGCAAACCGCTCTGAATACGAAAAGGTGCTGACCAACACGTGCTCGCCTGAAGTTGCCCGGAACTGGCTTGACATCGTCGACACGCTGGACCGTGGCCGATTTGCACCGGGGGCACCTGAACCCAGCGACCTCGTCACCCGCATTCAACATGGCATTAAAGGGCTTGAAGGCGCCGCCCGTTCGATGTCTTCAAATGTCAAAAGCACCATCGCCATCTTACTGATAATGGCCGGGACTGTCCCGGTATCCGGCGCCCCCAACCCTGATGTCGCCATGGCTGAATTCCAACAGGGCAACACGGCATACACTCAGGGAGACTACGACAAGGCAATTGAGGCCTACACCTCTGTTTCCGAAAAGTGGACCTCCTTTGAATTGGAATACAACTTGGGAGGAGCTCACTACAAGGCTGGGGGAATTGGACCCTGCATCCTGCACTATGAGCGCGCATTGAGAATGCGGCCAAATGACGACGATCTCAAGGCCAATTTGCTTCTTGCCCGAGCTGCCGTCACTGACCGCATAGAGGGCATGCCCGAAATCGGAATGGCCTCGATTTGGCGCGAGCTTGTCTCCCAAGAACGTTTGACCAGCTGGACGATTGCATCGATTGCATTCTGGTTTTTCGGATTTGCTCTCCTTGCCCTTCGCATGTTCCAGAAGGACATCGCCCAGCGCCGCTGGCTTGGCTTGTCTGCACCTGTACTCGTACTGCTCGCCATGCTATTCGGTGCACTGAGCAAACAGACCCACGATAGAATGGTGTCCGAAGAGGGCGCCGTGGTCATGGTGCCGAGGGTGGAGGTGATGAGTGCTCCAGCAGAAGGCGATGCGCCATCTAAATTGTTCGTGCTTCATGAAGGCACT
Organism: Crocinitomicaceae bacterium; assembly: GCA_002720375.1. Taxonomy (GTDB): domain Bacteria; phylum Bacteroidota; class Bacteroidia; order Flavobacteriales_D; family Sanyastnellaceae; genus UBA8752. The sequence continues at coordinate 44,873 of PBIE01000040.1, forward strand.
GTGGTGGAATTGCTCAGACAAGAAGGTGACTGGCGCCAAGTCCGCTTGGCAAATGGAAATTCCGGCTGGTTGCAAGCCAATTCCATCGAGGGCATATGATTTCCCCGAACACCTTTCCCTTCACGCCCCTTTCTCTTCAATCAAGATGCTTAAATCGACCGGCCCATGACGGGTCTGAATCAATCTCTTTCGGCCAACCCTTTTCGCCTCAGCGTTCTTCGGGTTTGGCGTAGAGCCTGACTGAAAACGAACGCGTTTCTTTGAGGAAGCTCCTATGCGCTTTCGAACACAGTCTCCAGGATCAAGCAACCACAGTCCGGTATCCAATGTGATACGGCTTGTGCTGGCTTCTGCTGGCGTACAAGGGTTGGCGCTCTTGGCCCTGCCCCTGTTGCAGCGCTGGTGCTACGGGCCAGAAGATTTCGCGGACTTCGCCTTGTATTCGCAGTGGGCAGGCCTATTCGGCGCGGTTGCCACCGTCAGAATGGACCTCGCGGTGGTCAAGCACGACACGCCCCGACTCGCAAGCGCAGCATTCGCCAATGGCCTTCGGGCCCTTTTGGCTACGGTCTGCATCTCGTTTATCGTCGTCTTGGGTTTCCGTTGGACAGGCAGTGCTATGGGACGCGTTGACGGCCTTTGGTTTTGGTTGCCCCTTGGCGTGGCCGGCTTGGGCATCGGAAACCTCTCCACCGCATGGTTAACTAGGCAAGAGCACTTTGGGCTTGTCGCACGTGCTCGTGCATGGGGCGGGGCGTGGGGAGAAGGACTTCGATTCGCTTTTTCAGGGCTCGCCGGGTCGGGTCTAATCGCTGGACGTGTTGTGGGTCAGTGGCTCACGGCCGGGATGGCCATGAGGCACTGCCGTCAAGACAAGGCAGAAAAGTCAACCCGTGAGGACCGCATGGCCGCGTGGCGAATCGACAGGGATTACGTCCGGTACACAACACCGGCCAACCTTCTCGCCATGGGCGCCAACGCCTTGCTTGTGCTGTTTCTGTTTGAATCAGCGCCCCGGGACACGGTGGGACAAGTCGGCGCAGCTGCTGCCTATTTGACAGTGGCTTTTGGCCTCCTGATCCGAGGAACCAACGATGTGTTTTTTAGGTTGCTCAATGACATTCCGGACAGCCAGCTGGTCGGACTTTACTTCAGATGGGCACTTTCATTGGTGGGACTGGCCACTGCTGGAGCGACCTTCCTGTACATCTTGCCACTCGACTGGATTGTTGTTCTGCTGGGAGAGCGTTGGTCTGACCTGCTTCCCGTCATGCGCATACTCTGCCTTTGGATGATTCCTTGGGTTGCGGCCTCCTCCCTATCCGGTATATTTCCCCACTTGAGAAGACAATCTTGGTCCCTGGTATTAGACGTATTTCACCTCTGTTTGATTGGGGGGTGGCTGTTCTGGTTTTCCTCGACACAAGGCTCTATTGGTCAGGGGGACTGGACCATCATCAGGCAGTATGCTTGGGTACAGTCAGGTTTTTATTCGCTTGCCCTCTGCACTGGGATTTTAGCCTGTGTGCTCGGCATGCGAAACACCGCGAAATCTAAAGCCAGCTAAGCCCCTTAGTGAGGGCAAAACATCGGAAGCGTCAATGGGCGTGCCCATATACCCCATCCACATTTAAAGCGCGCTCCGCAGCGGGCAAAGACTGCACCGTCAACACCTCATGTGTGTGCCCTGATTCTTCCGCGTGACCGCGGTCGTCGTTGAGTTCGTGATTGTGCGCGTGCTTCTCGCCATCATGGTGGTGACCTTCATCTGCTTCATGATGGTGCTCCCCCCCTTCGTGATTGCCATGAGAGACAAATTCAATCTCGCATCGGATCTCTTGAAAGTGGAGGTTGCCGTCGCGGTAATATTCAAGCCTCAAAACCCCCTTACTCTTCTCATTAGAGCGGAGAATAAAGAATGAGCCAGCAGTCCATTGCCCTTCGTTCATGAAGGCAAATCTTCCATCCTCATAAAATCGGATTTGTCGCGCAACATCACCCTCTGAATTCAATTCCCAATGGCCGGAAAGCTGCTCGTGAAAGGGCGCACCATGGTCAGGGTGTAAAGTGGCAATGTCCGAATTGGCCGCACCCCTCATGTTCAAGGGCAGCAAAAAGAGGACGGCCAACACAGATGAAAAACGGGCTCGAATCATGCAGCGAACATACATCATGCCCGAGGTCTTATCTTGCAGATTCTGTCCCTGCTTTTTTAAGCATGACGCCTGCAAGAAGAGAATACGATGCAACAATACATTCTTCGTCTCCCCCTCCTGTTTAGCCTTCTTGCGCTGGCCACGGTGGCCTCTGCGCAGTTGGAAGGAAACACCAACGACAATCCTTTCCGGCAACTCTATGATGTACTGCCGACTCCCAACAGTGTCCGCACAGCAAGCGGGGCCCCTGGGCACGCATACTGGCAACAGGAAGTGGACTACGTAATGGACATTCGTCTGAACGACGGTACGCAGCGCATTGACGGCAAGGAAACGATCATCTACAAGAACAACTCTCCTGATGAGCTCCGCTACCTCTGGCTTCAGCTGGACCAAAATGTGCGTGACCTAGACAGCGACAGCCACATGATTCGAGAAGGTTTCATGGAAGACCGCATGTCATTCGAAGGCATTGCCGACCTCCAACCGGATTTTGACGGAGGATTCAAGATAGAAGCAGTGAAAGATGCCAGTGGAAAGGCCCTGCCCCACACCATCAACCAAACTATGATGAGGGTGGACCTGCCCAAGCCCCTCGCTCCAGGAGGCAAATTCACGTTTCAAGTGGATTGGTGGTACAACATCAACGACCGCATGGCCATTGGTGGCCGCAGCGGGTATGAATATTTTGAAGAAGAGGACAACTACCTCTATACCATCGCCCAATTCTTCCCTCGCCTCTGCGCCTACTATGACCGCATGGGATGGCAAAACAAGCAGTTCCTCGGCAACGGAGAATTCACGCTCGAATTCGGAGACTACGATGTGAGCATCACCGTTCCGAGTGACCACATCGTGGGTTCAACCGGAGTCCTGCAAAACCCAAAAGAGGTCCTCACAGCTAAACAACGCGCCAGGCTCGAACAAGCCAAGACCGCAGACCGTCCTGTACTCATCGTCACGGAAGAAGAGGCACGAGAAGCCGAAAAAACCAAAGAAAAAGGCTTGGCTACCTGGCGATTTAAAGCCAAGAATGTTCGCGACTTCGCATTTGCATCCAGCCGAAAGTTCATTTGGGACGCAATGGCAGTGCCCCTTGAGAACAACACGCCAATGGCCATGAGCTACTACCCCAAAGAGGGCAACCCATTGTGGGAACAATACAGCACAGAGACCGTGGCGCAGACCCTGATAACCTACAGTGAATTCGCCTGTGAGTACCCCTACCCTGTCGCCATCAGTGTCCACACCAAATGGATTGGCATGGAGTATCCCATGATTTGCTTTAATGGTGGACGACCGGAACCGGATGGCACCTACAGTGCGCGCACCAAGCATGGCATGATTTCGGTGATCATTCACGAGGTGGGCCACAACTTCTATCCCATGATCATCAACTCTGATGAGCGCCAATGGACCTGGATGGACGAGGGACTAAACACCTTCGTGCAATACCTCACCGAAAAGGAGTTTGATCGAAACTATCCGACCCGCCGGGGCCCTGCTCGAAATATTACGGGGTACATGGGAGGTGAAGTCTCGCGCATCTCACCGATTATGACCAACTCGGAAAGCATTTTCCAATTTGGTCCAAACGCATACGGAAAGCCCGCCACAGCGCTGAATATTCTGCGGGAAACGGTCATGGGCCGGGAGCTCTTCGACTTCGCCTTCAAAGAATACGGACGCCGGTGGGCATTCAAGCGCCCCACACCTGCGGACCTGTTTCGCACCATGGAGGACGCATCCAGCGTCGACCTCGACTGGTTCTGGCGTGGTTGGTTTTATACCAACGACCATGTGGACATGGCCCTGTCTGATATCCAATGGTTCCAGATTTCAACTGGCGACCCCGATGTCGAAAAGCCATTGGCCAAAGTCGAGGAGGAGTCCCAGCCCATGGACATCAGCCTTGATCGAGATGTGGAATACATACCCGAAAGCAGACTCGAGGCCCGTCCAGAACTGCATGACCACTATACCACTGTCGACCCACATGCAGTGATGGCAATTGAACGGAAGGAATATCTCGAATACGTTGCCGCCTTGGACGAAGATGAACTCGAAATGCTGTCTTCTGGGAAGCATTTCTACCAACTTACTTTCGAGAATGTGGGGGGCTTGGTCATGCCTCTCGTCGTGGAATTCACATACACGGATGGCACAACGGATGTGCGCCGTGTGCCCGCAGAAATCTGGCGAAAGGGGGGCAAAGAGGTGACCAAAGTCTTCGTCACACCCAAGGAGGCCACCCGCGTGGTCTTGGACCCATTCCTTGAAATTGCCGATACGGACTTGACCAACAACGCTTGGCCAAGGAATGTGAGGCCCACCCGCATCAACCTCTACAACGACGCAACGCGCAGCTACGGTTCTTCATCAGGAAACCCGATGCAAAGGGTCCGCGAGAACCAGGACTACATCGATTCCATCGAGGATTAAGAACACGGTACTTCTTACAGGGTTATTTCTGTAGCCTATTATTAAAACGCTGACGATGAAGTGCATTTTCAACCTCCTCATCTCGGGAATTCTGACGACCTGTATCCTGCCCAACCTCGATGCGCAGGGTTACGCTATCGAATGGGAAGACCCCATTGAAGTCGCCACCTCTGACTACGGTCAAAGCAACCTGAGAATGGAGTTGGATTCAGATGGTCTCCCCATTGTATTGCTCGGGATGACAGGTCCCGATGGCGGCCTGTATTCGACACGATGGAATGGACTGCAATTCGACACACCAGTTCCAGTAACCCAGGAAACCGGGCTCTTCATTAACGACAGTCAAGGTGCTCGGATGGCCGTTTATGAAAACGAAGTCTTGGTCAGCTATCAAATTTCTGGAGCTTGGGCTCAAGGGGGAAGAACCACCCGATCAATTGATTCAGGTCAGAATTGGCTCGAACCAGTTTCCATCGCACCAGAAGCCATCGAAGATCACTTCATGCCCGCTCCAGCATTTGATGAAAATGGCTTGCCATGGGTGGCTGTAAAGTGGGGAGTAAATCCAGTCTTAGAAGGCGTGCTGCGTTGGGATGATGCAACTCAATCCTATGGGCCTGCAGAAGACGGCGGCTTCAGCTTTCCCGGTGGTATTGCTTGCGACTGCTGTGCCTCAATGCCCTTTGAACACGAAGGGACACTTTACAATGCCGTTCGCATTAACAACAACAACACCCGTGATTTCCATCTCGCGCGAACAGATGCTTTGGGCCAATGGTCAGAAAGCTTGGATATCGATCCAACAAATTGGATCCTCGGATCTTGTCCCGCATCCAAAACGGAAATGGCCTTGCTCGGAGATGGCCAATTTGTTTTTGTTTTCATGTCTGGAGCTGAAGGGGGCAGTCGAGCCTATTGGAGTACAGTAAATCCTGACAGTTGGAGTCTCAGTGGCTCAGACCGCATACAACCAGGGAATGATTTCATAGAGAACAACCCTTCAGTCTCAGCCCATGGCGACCATTGTGTTAGCGCATGGGAACGCAACGATGGAGGTTATGATATCGTTGTGGGAATTTCTGAAAACACAGCGGATGGGATGGCCACATGGGCCAATTCGAATGATGTGGTGACTTCATCACTTAGTGGACACAGCAGAAGGCCTGTCATTCGAATTCACAACAACACGGTACACTTGGTATACCAGCGCCCTTCAGAGGGAATTGCGCACTACCGGCGAGGGACAGTGGTAACCAGTTATGTCCCCTCCGAAATTTCACCGGTGTCATGGACCTGCAAAAAGCGAGAATTTGGTTGGCTGATTCACGGTTGCAACACACCATTTGAATGGACACTGTTTAACGCGGTTGGACAAATCATCGATTCTGGGAAGAGTGCGGACTCCATGGTCCAATCCACTGAAAATGGGTGGGGAATCCTCGAAATTCAAGCCGGGAATGTGCGACGGGCATTCCACGTGAATCGCTGAATTAGGCTGGGGTATGGCCACACCTTGATACGGGCAACAAGTGACTTGGCGACGCCGGTGCTGGATTGTGTCGGCCTGGTGACCAAAATTCTGATTGCTTTTGCGGTTTGCGAGGAAAGGTGGTTTGTAATGGCTAAATTGTATTATCAATACAGAGGCGAGTGGCCCATTTCGCAACACCCAAAATGGTGGAGCAGCGCAAGCTCCTGATTGCAGACGCAAGGTCTTTCCTTGCGACCATGCGCCGGGATGCAAAAGGCCGCAATCTGGAATTGGACTGGGACCTCCGCTTGCAAGAGGTTGTATCCGAAATTCAATCTTCTGGGACCTACGTGCACACAGCAGAGGAATTGCAATTTGGCGCCTGCTTGGCATGGCGCAACAGCAACCGGTGCATTGGCCGCCACATGTGGCGCTCTCTTAAAGTCATCGACAGAAGGGACACCAAGGAAAAAGATGCCGTCATCTCTGCCATGGGACACCATTTGGAGGTCGCCTACAATGGTGGCCGGATACAGAGTGTCATCTCCATTTTCGCCCCGCGCCACCCTGAACAACCGAATCAACCCGATTCAGTGCGGTTTTCCAACCATCAACTGACGCGCTATGCCGGATTCAGAGATACCGCGGGTCAAATCCTCGGGGACCCAGCTTCAGCCGAACTGACGGAAGAGCTACTCCAAAGCGGATGGAAACCGAAAAAAAAGACAGCGTTTACCCCACTGCCATGGAGTATCTGGATTGACGACCAGTGCCAAGCACCCTATGACGCTTTCGCAGAGCATCCAGAATGGCTTCACGAGGTCGAAATGCGCCACCCTGAGAATTCTGACTTTACCAGCCTTGGACTGAAGTGGTACGCCGTGCCCGCCATCAGCGAAATGGCCCTAGTCATTGGGGGCATCGTCTACCCCTGTGCCCCCTTCAATGGCTGGTACATGGGAACAGAGGTGGGCGCACGAAATTTCGGTGATGCAGACCGCTACGACATGCTTCCCGAGGTGGCGCGAATCTTTGGACTGGATACGTCGTCAGATCGTCAACTCTGGCGGGACCGAGCACTGGTTGAGTTGAACCGCGCGGTGCTTCACAGCTATGACGAGGCCGGTGTCCACATCGGAGACCACCACGAACTGGGCCGCCAATTCGAGCGGTTCTGTGAAGCTGAGGAGAAAAACCAGCGCGATGTGACTGGCGATTGGGCTTGGTTAACGCCCCCAATTTCAGCTTCTTCAACACCTCAATTCCACAGGAAATTTGATAACCGGGTGATTCCCCACACCAACTATTTCTATCAGAGCCCAGTGCAATTGGATGTCGAAGCGCGGAGATCAAACCGTCCCAACTCAAGCATGCCCCACCCAGACCCCTACCATCTGGGCAATGCCCATCCGACACCCCAATGCCCCTACGGATTTGACCGGAAGGGGAGCTGACGCTTACTGTCTTCGCCATATGCAGCGCCGGATTCCGCTGCCGCAGGCTTCCGTAATACTGTTCCCACGAACGTTGTAGTCAGAGATGATGATGTCTCCGATTAAATCAGCATGAAACGGGCCAGAACTGTCGGGATACAATAACAAGCTGTTTCCTGTAGAGTCCACGGCCTGGAAAATATAGGTGCCCCCATGGCCCTGGCCCTCTGCATGGTCAAACCGATATCGAGGTTGGACAGTTGGAGATTCAGCACCATCAAACCACATCACGAGAGGGCCACCCTGGGGACAATCACTACACCCAGATTCTGTATCCAATTCAAAGGTGCCGACAATGCGCACTTCAATTGGACGACACCCCTGATTGAAAGAAGAACATAAGGCGATGACGGAGGCAAAAAAGACAGACAATCGACGCTTCATGAGGTGCAATTTGAATCAGAGGCCGTGGCGGTCCCCAAACCGAGCAACGTGGCACCCAGCGTCTAATACACGCCGGGTCGCAGGTGAATTCGGGTCGAGCAACCGATTGGTGTGGTTAAGGTGAATGAAGTGAACCTTGTCTCGCTCCTCGGCAGGCCATGACGACATCAAGCCCAAGCTTTCCACGATGAAAGGATGAGGGATTTCGGCCATGTTACGGTGCCCAAGTTCGGCCCCATCGAAGAACGTTCCGTCCAAGAACGCGAGATCGACTGCCGACACCTCGGACTCCAGGCTCTTCTCCCACTTCGACCA
>PBIE01000041.1 GCA_002720375.1 Crocinitomicaceae bacterium
CTGCGCGCCTACCACCTCGCAGGACCCGCAGCCCTCACAGGCATCGCCCTTGCCGGATTCAAGCTAAACCGCTTTCTCAGCCAATGGATTCAATCCACTTTGCTCTGCGGCCTCAAACGCTTGGGTGCGGAACCCGACCATATCACCACAGCACCAAAGGGCTGGTGGAACGACATCTTGACCTGGGGAGCCAACGGATTGGAATCGCTCTTAGAATGGGGTGTGGCGCTGCTCGTGCTGTGGCTCAAAGTTAAAGTGACAAAGTACCTCCTGCTGACCCTCATGGCCCCATTCATGAGCGCACTGGCAGGAGCCGTTCGCAAGCGTGAAACCGGAACTGAAACCCCCTTCAAGGCGACCCAAATATTGGCGGACCTCGCTCGGGGCGTCAGGACCGCCTTGGTGCTCTTTACGCTCGAAACTGGACTAACCCTCTGCCTGGCAGCCACGGGGCTGTTCCTGGCCCTCTTTGCGGCACCGGTCGCGGTCCTTTTGTCCCCGGTGCTTCTTGTCGTCGGGTGGATGGTGGGGGCTTATTTCTATGGTGCGGCAGTCTTTGACGCCGTCTACGAACAAGCTGGACTCGACTGGCGCGTATCACTGCGCGCAGGTTGGTCAGCACGGTACCAGCTCCTAGGCATCGGCGCCGTGTTCTCTGCCCTCCTGGCCCTCCCCGCAATCGGGGTGTTGATCGCCGCCCTCCTCGGGCCCATGCCGTGCACCGTGGCCGCAGCCAGATTGACCCACTCCCCATCCCCATGAACGTCCACTTCATTGCCATCGGTGGTGCCGCGATGCACAACCTTGCCCTCGCCCTGCACCACCAAGGCCACACCGTTACGGGCTCAGACGACGCCATACACGATCCCAGCCGCAGCCGACTGGAAGCTGCCGGACTTCTCCCCGATACACTGGGTTGGAACCCCAATCGAATCCACACCGGTCTGGACAAGGTCATCCTGGGCATGCACGCCCATCCAGACAACCCCGAACTGGCCCAGGCCTCCGCGCTCGACATCAAGGTGGTCAGCTATCCCGAATACCTCTATCAGGCGGCCATCGACAAACAGCGCGTGGTCGTCGGGGGAAGCCATGGAAAAACCTCCATCACGGCCATGCTCCTGCACGTCATGCACCGACTGGGCAGAACACCGGATTTCATGGTGGGCGCCCAACTGACGGGGTTCGACCGAATGGTGCAAATCACGGACGCCCCAGACATGCTCCTGGAAGGCGATGAATACCTGAGCTCCCCTGTGGACAGAACACCCAAGTTTCATTGGTATCGCCCTCACCTGACCATTCTCACCGGCATCGCATGGGACCACATCAACGTCTTCCCCAACCCCGACTTCTATCGCGAACAATTCTGCGAATACCTCCGCAATGTGGAGCCGAATGGAACCGTCGTGTGGTGCGAAGAAGACGATGAACTCGCGCGCGCTGTGACCACCATCCTGCCAGAACGCCCCGACATCCACTGGGTCCCCTATGACACACCCGACTTCAGCATGGAAAACGGCACCCTGCAAGTTCGCATCGACGGGGTGACGACTCCACTGCAACTGGTGGGGACACACAACGCCTTGAACCTGGCTGGCGCAATGAAACTGGCTGAAGCATGGGGCGTTTCAAATGCAGATTTCCTCGGTGCCGTCCAAGACTTCAAGGGCGCGGCCGGCAGACTGGAACGGGCGTGCGACATGCCCGAAAAACGATGCACCGTCTTCCGGGATTTTGCCCATGCTCCCTCCAAAGTGAAGGCCACAACGAACTCTGTGCGCGACCAGTTTGGCGACAGAAAACTGATCGCCATTCTCGAACTGCACACCTTCTCCAGCCTGAATCCCGAGTTCCTACCGACATACGCTGGCGCCTTGGATGCCGCAGACGAAGCCTGGGTCTGCTATTCGCCCTCAGTACTCGAACACAAGCGGCTTCCGCCACTGGATGTGGACACGGTGCGAGCGGCATTCCAACGGGATGATTTGCGGGTGTTAGACGATCACGGGGCGCTGCTGGAAGCCACAAAATCAGCAGCGGGACCAGATTCTGTTTTCCTCCTGATGAGCTCGGGACGCTTCGGAGGAAAGAACCTAGAGGAAGCGATTGACGTGACCGTAAGGGGGCTGTGACCCTCACCCCAAGACCACGTCCAGAACCATCATCACCACGAAGCCGAGGATGAATCCGAGGGTCGCCACATCGGTGTACTTGTCCCTTTGCGTTTCGGGGATGACCTCCTCAACCACCACATAAATCATGGCACCTGCGGCAAAGGCCAATGCATAAGGAAGCATCGGCTCAATCGTCAGCACGGCAACAGCCCCCACAACCCCTGCAATAGGCTCCACAATGGCGCTGAGTTGACCAAACCAAAAAGAGCGCTTGCGAGAGACCCCCTGCCTGCGAAGGGGCATACTCACTGCGATACCTTCCGGAAAGTTCTGGATGCCAATACCCAATGCCAGCGCAATTGCACCGCCAATTGTGGCCCCTTCCAAGCCAGCAGCCGCCCCACCAAAAAGAACCCCGACCGCCAAGCCCTCGGGAATGTTGTGAAGCGTTATGGCCATGACCAACAATGTGGTCCGATGCCAATCTGTCTTAGGGCCTTCTGCCTCCCCCTCATCGAAGTTGATGTGCAGGTGAGGTGTCAATTTGTCCAAAGCAAAGAGGAACAATGCCCCGACAATAAAGCCAATGGCCGCCGGGGTAACACTGGTCAAGCCTTCGCCCCCCGCCATGTCGATGGCGGGAATCAGCAGACCAAAACAGCTCGCAGCCACCATCACTCCTCCGGTAAAACCAAGCATACCATCCAGCAGTCTCCGGTGCAACTGCTTAAAAAAGAACACCAATGAGGCGCCCGCTGCCGTCATCAACCAAGTGAACAATGTGGCAATCAAAGCGGCCTTAACCGGGCCCAATTCAATAAAAAAGGATTCGATTTCAGACACTTGGGTATCCGCTATTGGGTTCTTCGTCTTCAGGCTCTGGGAAAACAATGATAGGTTCTGGGTTGCTCTGGTCTACCCAGAGACGTGCAGTCACCGAAGGCGACAACACCTGAACATCCCCATTTTCAGAGAAACGGACTTCTAAACTGCCGTCAAAAGCATGGCGGGTCTCCAAGGTCACCCGAGTTCCCAAGGCAATGCCGAGAATGCCGAGATGACGGAGAAATGAATCTCGGCCATCAACGACCCCCACCACGACCAACTCAATGCCTTTTGGTGCCTCAGACAGCAGTGTACGGGCCGCAACTGAACGAAAACGCCCATTTGGTCCTGGAATTGCATCCCCGTGTGGGTCGAGCTTGGGAAACCCGAGAAACGCGTCCAAGCGGTTGGTCAAGTCCCTGCTGCCTACATGCTCCAATTCTTCTGCGATTTCATGGACCTCGTCCCATTCAAAGCCCAAGTGGTCCACCAAAAAACACTCCCAAAGGCGGTGGCGACGAAAGATGTTCATGGCAATTCGACGCCCCTCGTTTGTGAGGTGAACGCCACGGTATTTCCGGTAAATGACCCAGCCCTTATCGCCCAGCTTCCTCAACATCGCCGATGTGCTGGCTGGTGTGGCGCGAACACGGCCCGCCAATTCGGTCGTGCTAACCTGCACTTTGCCCTCCTCGTGCAAATGCAAAATGGCCTTGAGATAGTTCTCGACAGAAACCGTCGGCATGACACAAAATTAGAACAGAACAAATCAATTTTTAGTTAAGGCTAAAAATCAAATAAGGCCATCTTAATTTTATCTTAAAACAAGCAAAACAAAAAGGTGAACCAGCTCCAACTGATATTGATGCGCCACGGCAAGGCCGAAAAAGGCCCAACCGGACTGCCGGATCACGACCGTCAACTGGCCAGCAGAGGTCGACTTAATGCCCGGGAACAAGCCCATACATTTCGACCCGAAGCAGCGGACGGAATGATTGTCAGCAGTGCCAAACGGACCCAGCAAACTGCCGACATCCTGTTCGAAACTTGGACAGAACTGGGCACACCCGCTTCTGCCATGCCCATGAGACGGGACACACCGCATGGGTACCTCGCTTCAGCAGACAAGTGGATGTCACTCATTGCCATGGAACAAGGACCCAGTCGACTATGGGTTGTGGCACACAATCCTGGAGTCAGCGAACTAGTGATGCTGCTCACAGGCCAATACATTGGAATGACCACGGCGGACATTGTCCAAATCGACATGGACCTCACAGCCTGGAATGACATTGCCCCAGGCCAAGGACATGTGACACGCCACCGCACCGGCAGAGGGGTTTAACTTCACACCATGCCGCACCCCAACCCATCGACTGGAATGCAAGATTTGATGACCCTCACCCCGCTGGAAGCCAAGTTCTGGACGGTTCGCCGAATTGCAGGCCTCCTCGGCGTGGCTTTACTCATCGGAGGACTCATGCGATTCTCCGACCTCACCGCCTATCTCATCATCTCCATTTCACTGAGCTTCATTGGACGCCCACTCGTCCGGCTGTGCGATCGAATCCATATAAGAGGCCGCAGCCTCGGTTCAACCGTCGGGGCCATATTGACCTTGTCCCTGCTCTTTTTTGCACTGGGATTACTGGTAAGCCTGTTTGCCCCCCTTATTTCAGCTGAAGCAGGGGCTTTGGCCAATCTCGACTTTGAAGGAACTGCGCTCCAAATCGAAATTTTGGCGGCCGAATGGCTTCCCGTCCTTCAAGCCCAAGGCGTTGACCCTACAGCATGGATTGACACTGGCAGTCTGGGAAAGACGCTGTCTACTGCATTGGGGCCAAAAGGCCTCGGCGGAGCGCTTACCGGCGTCTTTTCGGTGGCGGGGAATCTCGTGGTAGCCCTGTTCAGCATTGCTTTCATGACCTTCTTCTTTTTAAAAGACAGACAGCTGTTTCCCAATATGTTAAACGCCCTCACGCCAGACCAGCACATGGAGCGCATGCAGAGTGTCATTGAAAATTCCACCCGCTTGCTCACACGCTATTTCATAGGTCTGGCGGCCCAAGTGGCCATCATCACCACCATCATCACAAGCGGGCTCCTCATTCTCGGTGTACCCAATGCCTTCCTGATTGGTTTCCTTGCAGGCCTGCTGAACCTGATTCCCTACGTGGGGCCTCTTGTAGGCGCAGGGCTGGGCATCGGCATCATTCTGACCACCCATGTTCCAGCTCCTGAGCTGGGCAGCCTCCTCGGCAAGGCGGCACTGGTGTTTCTCGCAGGACAAATCGTGGACAATCTGTTCACCCAGCCTGTGATTTTTGCTGGAAGCGTCAAAGCCCATCCGCTCGAGATTTTCCTGCTGATCTCCATCGCTGGCAGCCTCGCTGGAATCACCGGGATGATACTGGCTATCCCAGCCTATTCTCTGCTTCGGGTTGTAGCCAAAGAGTTTCTCGGAGGATTCAAGGTCATTCAGTCGCTTACGGACGATTTGTAGCCCGTTCAGATGTCTGTTGACATTCCAATGAAATTTTCCGCTGTCTGTGCGGACCAATAGTCGTATCTTTTTACCCCGTATGCATGGCACTACGGGACAGGCGAAAGCCACCAAATACATCTTCGTCACAGGAGGGGTCTCTTCCAGTCTCGGAAAGGGAATAATCAGCGCGTCTTTGGCTAAGCTCCTGCAATGCCGGGGAATGAAAGTGACCATCCAAAAACTAGACCCCTACATCAACATCGATCCCGGCACCTTGAACCCCTACGAACACGGTGAATGCTTTGTGACGGATGATGGTGCTGAAACCGATTTGGATTTAGGACACTACGAGCGGTTTCTAGATGTTCGGACTTCGCAAGCCAACAACATCACGACCGGCCGGATCTACCAAAGCGTAATCGACAAAGAGCGCCGCGGAGAATACCTGGGCCGAACGGTTCAGGTCATCCCCCACATCACAGACGAAATCAAACGTTGTGTGCAAATACTGGGGTCAGGAGATGACTACGACTTCGTCATCACTGAAATAGGCGGCACAGTGGGTGATATTGAGTCCCTCCCATATATCGAAGCTGTGCGTCAGATGCGTTGGGAGCAGCCGGAAGACACACTTGTCATTCACCTCACCCTCGTCCCCTACCTCTCCGCAGCTGGCGAGCTAAAAACCAAGCCAACACAGCACAGCGTAAAGCAACTCTTGGAATTTGGGGTTCAACCGGACGTCCTGGTCTGCCGAACAGAACACCAACTCTCCAACTCCATTCGCAACAAATTGGCCAGATTCTGCAATGTGAATGTAGAAGCAGTCATTCAATCCATCGACGCTGAAACCATTTATGATGTTCCACTTTTAATGCAAGAAGAAGGCCTTGACAAAGTGGTTATGAATAAGTTAAAAGTGGAATACTCAGGGCGGATAAACCTGAATCCGTGGATGAATTTCTTGCACAAACACAAAAACCCCGACGACCAAGTGAACATCGCTCTAGTGGGCAAGTATGTCGAACTGAAAGACAGCTACAAGAGCATTGCAGAATCTTTCACCCATGCCGGTGCAGCATGTGGATTGGAGGTTAAAATGCATTGGATTCACAGCGAGCAAATCCTACCAGACAACGGCGAGGAAGTGTTCTCCGGAATGAACGGTATCCTTGTTGCACCTGGTTTCGGGTCACGCGGTATAGACGGAAAAATCGAAGCCATCCGTTACGCGAGAGAAAACGCAATTCCCTTCTTTGGAATCTGCCTCGGCATGCAATGCGCTGTGATTGAATTTGCCAGAAATGTCCTTGGCTTAGAGGATGCACACAGCACAGAAATTAAAGACTACACACCCTATCCCGTTATAGATCTTATGGAAGAGCAAAAGGGGCTTGCAGACATGGGAGGGACTATGAGACTGGGCGCCTATCCATGTCGGCTGTCCCCGGATTCCATTGCCGCGAATGCCTACGGTCAAGACCGTGTAGAGGAGCGTCATCGCCACCGCTATGAATTCAACGACGCATACCGGGAACAGTTTATTGAGAACGGCATGATGCCCACAGGCACCCACCCTGACTCCAACCTAGTAGAAATCGTGGAAATACCCAGTCACCCTTGGTTTGTCGGTGCTCAATTCCACCCCGAATACAAGAGCACAGTGGCCACACCTCACCCCCTCTTTAAGTCCTTTATCGAAGCAAGCCACGCAAACAAATTCGACAAAAAGAGGCCAGGGACAGCGGAAAATAAATCAACCTCTGCAACCTAATAACGTCTCGGGTAAGACTGAATTTTGCGGCTGTTCATCTTTCCAGCGGACAATCAGCGGCAAAAACGTACAACCAAGCTCACACCGCAGAGCCCCACTAACCCGGTGGTTCCACAGGGTCGGATTTGCACTCAACTCAAAGGAAATCATCGCGTTTGATCCGAGTATCATCAAGCGAAAAAGGCGCCAGAATGAAGTAAATAAAAGGCTCACATAAACACCCTGAAAAGTCTCAAAAACAATACTTTATAACTTATTTCGACTTAATTGGAATTCATCGCAGGAACCAACCTAATGGCACCCTAAAACATCAATCATCAGACGATACAGCCATCACCTATCCTCCTCTGGAACTGAGCCAACATCAGCACAAACAGCCGCCCACATCCACAAGATGAACACAACACCGCGCTGGGCCTCCAAAACGGACTCTACAGAAGCGTGCATCAAAACAACCATTCCACACAAAAACCCAAGCACACTTCGCCTGCGCCAACTTTCTGTAAACCAGAACCAAAGGACCAGAGAAAAAACAACGACTCCGGGCCAACCCACCGCGACACCAGCCTGTAGCCACTGGTTGTGTGAATTGAGCCTGCGGTCCTCTGCATACCCAACCCCATCTCGCTTGTAGATCCGCATCAATTCATCCGTGACATCGCCAGTGCCAACCCCCACTGGATTGTGCCACAATAACTCGGCAGAAGAACGCCATACAGCCACGCGGCCTGAACTGCTGCTGGCCACAGGGGCATCTCCAGATTGCATCACTGCCGCCGCAGTCTTCATCTCTTGAAACCTTGGACGAGCAGCAAACCAAGCGCTCAGGCCCAGAAAAAACAGGAAGGCCAGGGTCATCTTGACAGGACGCGCACAGGTATAGCTATGTCCCATCATTCTGGAAAAAACGCGCTCTGCAAGCGCAACAAAGAGTGCAACAAGAATTCCTGCTTTGGAAGCGAGCAAACCGATCGACACCGCAAAAAGCAGCGTGAACACCCATCTCCAGTGCTCCCCACCCCATGTGCGCGAGAGCCCCAACCAAGCCACCGCTGCATGAAAACTGAGATAAGTGGGGTGAATATCCCCCGCAAACCGCGCGTAGCGCCAAAACCGACCATCCCCCAGCACAACCTGATGCCACCCAGCAGACAACAGCCTCCACGTCAAGTAAACCACTAGGCTCCAACCCACCGACCACCAAAAGTCCTTTCGAATTGGACGCCCTGGGATGCCGGCCACCAATGGCAATAACAGCAGAGACGCCTTAACCTCAAGACCAAAAAGCCATGCCCCTGTATTGGCGCTCCAAAAACCCGTCACCACTTGCAATCCATAATAGAGAAACCAAGGCCACACACATCCCTGATTGGACCAAGGAGACGACCGCAAGTGAAGTCGCCAACGCAACATCCTGCACAAACCAGCCAAAAAAAGGAACGAGCTCACCATTACCCCTCCCCACAAAAGAGAAGGCATCACTAGACGCCAAGCCCACTGTTCAACGAGACAAAGTGAATCCTCAGCCATCAGTTCAAACCCTTAGTCGTAAACACGGAAAGAAGAAACCGCTGCATTTCGATTGGAGGGAATACCATGTTTAAGTAAAGAGGGTCATCATAATGCCTTCCTTCGCCCAGCGGCATTCAAGGAACAACCATCAACGCCATTCGAGGACGACTCACATCGCCACAGGCTTTAAGGAATTGGGCGAAGATAAACTCAGGGCTAGCCGGGAGGGCGGGTCATCGCAACATGAGGTATACCGTCCTCCAAATAAGACTCACCCACAGCCTCAAAACCAAAATCGGCATAAAAACGCTCGAGGTATTGCTGAGCTGACAACCGAATAGGCTCCCCTGGCCACTGTCTATGCAAGGCGTCCAAACTCCGGATCATCAATTCCTTTCCCAGGCCAGACCGGCGCACTTCTTGGGCCGTAACCACCCGACCGATGCTGACCTCAGCTGGATAGGACACACCTGCGGGCAGCAGTCGGGTCAGGGCCAAGACCGCACCTCCTTCTGATGCCGGGCTTCCCGACCGTTCGGCCCATAGGTGAAGGCCACTGCAGTCCTTGTCGTCCAAATCCTGATAGGGACAGTTCTGCTCCACAACGAACACTTCCGCGCGGAGCCTGAGCAATCCATAGAGCTCCTCCCGCTCCAGTTCTTCCCAAAACTTACACTTCCAAACGACTGCATTGAGGCCTGCGTCCAACATGCAGGCAAATTAGCGCCTCTCCACGGCTACTTTTGCCTCATGGCTGGCGGAAATGTGCTTTCAGTTGAGGGGCTGACGAAACGGTTTGGCGAACGGCTCATTTTCGAGGACCTCCACTTCGGCCTGGACCAAGGGCAGAAGGCAGCATTGATTGCGAGAAACGGAACGGGCAAAAGCACGTTAATGAAGGTCCTGCTGGACATTGAAGGCGCAGATGGAGGCTCGGTCACCTTCAATGGACAAACGCGGATTGCACATCTTGCACAGGAACATGGACTGGACCTAGACCGGACCATACTGGCCAACCTGTTCGAAGCGGACAACGACGCCATGCGCGCCATTCGGCAATACGAGAGCGCCATCAAAGACGAAGATCCAGAAGCACTGCAAGCCGCATATGATGCAATGGACCGAGCCGACGCCTGGAGCTATGAGGCACAGGCCAAAGAAATTCTCGGCAAACTCGGCCTCCATGACACAGACCGCTTCGTGGACAAACTGAGCGGCGGCGAAAAACGAAGGGTCGCCCTCGCCAAGTGCCTCATTGAACAGCCCGACCTGTTGCTCTTGGACGAGCCAACCAACCACTTGGATCTCGGCATGATCGAATGGCTCGAAGGGTTTCTTGCCAAAACCAAAACAACCCTCTTGATGATCACCCACGACCGCTTCTTCCTAGAGGTGGTGTGCGATACCATCTTCGAACTCGACAGCTTCGGACTTCATAAATACCCCGGAAACTGGAGTGATTTCCTCGAGATGAAGTCCGAGCGGTCTGCCAACGAACACGCCCAACGCGACCGCGCACGCTCTATCATGAGGCGCGAACTTGAATGGGTGCGGGCGACCCCCCAAGCGCGAACGGGAAAAAGCAAATCCCGCCTAGACGCATTCAAGGACTTGAAATCCAAAGCAAGCGTACGGCTGGAAGAAGACGAGGTCCGACTTGAACTCGACCCCGCCCGTCTTGGCGGCAAGATTCTGGAATTACATAAGGTTCGCAAAGCTTATGGTGACTCGGTCATTCTGAACGGGTGGACGTACCACTTCAAACCAGGCGAACGGGTTGGACTCATCGGAGACAATGGTACGGGCAAGAGCACCCTTATCCGACTCATCACCGGCGAAGACCTACCTGACGGTGGCAAAGTCGTGATTGGCGATACTGTGGTTTTTGGACACTTCAGCCAAGAGCCTCCCCAATTCGACGACGGCATGAAGGTCATTGAGGCGCTCTACGAGATTGCCGAATTCATGCCATTGAAAAGGGGGAAGAAATTGGCTGCAGCGCAACTCCTCGAGCGGTTTTTGTTTCCACGCCACCGCCACCACGACTTCATCCACAAGCTTAGCGGCGGCGAACGAAAACGGCTTCACCTGTTGCGGGTACTCATGGCCAACCCCAATTTCCTCGTCTTTGATGAGCCCACCAATGACCTCGATGTCTTCACCTTGGGCATCCTTGAAGAGTTCCTACTCGATTTCACGGGCTGTCTCCTGTTGGTGAGCCACGATCGGTATTTCATGGACAAGCTGGTCGACCATGTCTTCATACTCGACGGCTCAGGAGGCGTGCGAGACTTCCCCGGCAACTATACACAGTATCGCATTGCAGCAGATGCGGAAGACAAGGCTGCCGCAGCTGAACGCGCCGAAAAAGCAAAAGCGAAGTCGAAAAAAACAGAAACAATCGGCCCCACAGCGCTAAAGGGAGACTACAGCGAGCGACTGAGCTACAAGGAGAAAAGAGAATATGACGGCCTAGAAGACGTCATCTCCGAATTAGAATCAAAAAAAACAGCACTGGAATCCGCCATGACCAGCTCGGGAATCGACCACGAAGAAATGACCCGGTTGGCCACAGAATTAGGCCGAGTCACAAAGGACATCGAGACCAAGACCGAACGCTGGATCGAGTTAGACGAGCGGGCCTGAAGCTGACGCTTACTGCTGGTCGAAATCCACAACAAACCGACCCGAACCCGGCTTCGGCTTGGTTTGACAGGTCAGTACGAAGCCCTGCTCCACCTCACCAGGTTCAAGAGCATAATTAATATCCATCTCCCCCTGCCCTTCACTTACCAGTGCGCGGCACGTACAACACACTCCGCCAAGACAGCTGTAAGGAAGGTCCAGTCCAGACTCCAATCCCGTATCCAAAACACTCTGACTGCCGTCGTAATCTAACTTGTGGGTCGATCCATCAATCACGATGTAAACCTCTTGGCCGTCATCCACCACAACCGACCTAGATACCTGACCAGAATCAATCGCCTTGGCAGTTGGAGACGTGAACAACTCGAAATGAATGCGGTCTGAGGGTACTCCAGCGACTTCCATTCGCTCCCGTACAGCATGAATCATTGGCTCTGGCCCGCAGGCGAACACATCGTCAATGGAAGTGCCCCCCAAGAGCAACTTCACCACTGAGTCCACCTTTTCCGAATCCATTCTTCCTGCATACAATGGAGTTTCCACTGGCTCTCTGGTAAAGAAGTGAAATACGCGAAGGCGATTGAGAAAGCGGTCCTTCAGGTCTTCCAATTCTGATTTAAAGATCACACTCGCTTGGTCCTTATTTGTGTACAAAAGGGTGAATCGACTCTGAGGCTCCACAGCCAAAACTGTCTTGATATGGGACAGCACGGGGGTGATGCCCGATCCAGCAGCAAACGCCACATAGTGCTTGGCCTGTTCCGGATCGAGTTTTGTGAAAAATCGGCCACTGGGCGGCATGGTCCTCAAGGTGTCCCCCACTTTTAATTCGGCATTGGCCCATGTGCTGAATCGGCCATCGGGGACCTGCTTGATTGCAACGCGAAGTTCCTCACCTACACCCGCACAGATGCTGTAGCTCCTCCGAACCGACTCTCCTTTAATCTCTTGATCGAAAGTGAGATACTGGCCTTGCTTGAAGTGAAACCTGTCTTTCAAAGCAGAAGGGACGTCAAAGACAACAGAAACACAATCTCCCGTTTCTCTGCGGATCTCAGATACCTGAAGGTCATGAAAACGATCGGACATGAATTGCGAATTTGGGATGAATTCCGTTGTAAACAGAACCCAATGTGCGCCCCATCGGTTCTCTCCGCATAGACCGCCTTATTTTTGGGGAGCATGGAAATGGACCTGTTGCATCGATTCGAGGCATACATCGCCTCGGACAAGAAGATTGAACCGAAGGATTGGATGCCCGATGCCTATCGGAAAACGTTGATTCGCCAAATCAGCCAACACGCACACTCGGAAATCGTAGGGATGCTTCCCGAGGGAAGTTGGATTAGTCGAGCACCGAGTCTGAAACGCAAAGCCATTCTCATGGCAAAGGTCCAAGATGAGGCTGGTCACGGTCTCTATCTGTACAGCGCCTGCGAAACATTGGGTGTCCAAAGGGACGACACGATTGAAGACCTCCACAGCGGTAAAGCGAAATACAGCAGCATCTTCAACTACCCCACCCTGAACTGGGCAGACATCGGTGCAATAGGGTGGTTGGTTGACGGTGCAGCCATCATGAACCAAGTTCCACTTTGCAAATGCAGCTATGGCCCCTATGCCAGGGCCATGGTGCGCGTCTGTAAGGAAGAGAGCTTCCATCAACGCCAAGGCTTCCAAATCATGATGACCATGGCAGGTGGTACAGAAGAACAAAAGGAGATGGCCCAAGACGCCCTCAACCGCTGGTGGTGGCCATCTCTCATGATGTTTGGTCCCCCCGACGATGACAGCCCAAACAGCGCCCAGTCCATGGCATGGAACATAAAGCGGTTCACCAATGACGAGTTGCGGCAAAAGTTTGTAGACCTGACCGTTCCCCAAGCAGAACTGCTAGGCCTAACGGTACCGGACCCCAACCTGAGGTGGAACGAAGAAACCGGGCACTACGAGATTGGAGAAATCGATTGGTCTGAATTCAAACGGGTCATCTCCGGTGACGGCCCTTGCAACAAAGAGCGCATCGAAACCCGTCGCAAAGCGTGGGATGATGGCGCTTGGGTCAGAGAAGCCGCTGTAGCGCATTCGCAGAAGCGGGCCGACAGAAGGGCATCCACCGATACTGCTGCGGCCTAAACCGAATCTCGTGGAAAAAAAGAACTGGCCCCTCTGGGAAATATTCATCCGCAGCCGACAAGGGCTATCTCACCGCCATGTCGGCAGCCTGCACGCCGCTGATGCTGCAATGGCAGTAGAAAACGCACGCGATGTCTACACCAGACGCCAAGAGGGCGCCAGTATATGGGTGGTTCCCGCGAGCGCCATTACAGCCTCGTCACCAGATGAGAAGAGTGTTCTCTTCGACCCTGCTGACGATAAGGTCTATCGCCATCCAACCTTCTACGATCTCCCCGACGAGATTAAGCACATGTAACGCGGATGAATGCCCGTTGCGAATATTTGCTGAGGCTTGGTGACGATGCGCTCATCTTGGGACAACAACTGGGTCTCTGGACGGGTCACGGCCCAGTCCTCGAAGAAGACATTGCCCTGACCAACATCGGACTCGATCAAATTGGACAGGCGCGGGCATGGCTGACCTTGGCAGGACGGTTTGAGGGAAAGGGCCGAGATGAAGACCAACTTGCCTATTTCAGAAGTCCTGCTGAGTTCCGCAATGCACAACTCTGTGAACGCCCCAATGGCCACTTCGGAGACACCATTGCGCGTCAGTTTCTGTTTGATGCCTATGCAACGGAACTCCACGCTGGCTTGTGCCAATCTGAGGACAGCGACATTGCAGCCATCGCGCGGAAGAGCGCAAAGGAGAGCGCCTATCACTTTCGTCACAGCCGGGCATGGATGATTCGCCTAGGTGACGGCACAGAGGAAAGCCACCACAGAATCCAGCAGAGCTTGAATGAAATCCTCCCGTACGCCGGAGATCTCTTCCACACGGATGCAGTCGCAGCATCGGCTGCCTCAGAAGGTTGGGGCATCGACCCCTCGAGTCTGCGAGACCCTTGGAACTCACATGTAGAAGAAATGCTCAAGGAGAGTGGCCTTATGCGACCTGAATCGACCTCCGAACGGACAGGAGGGCGAATAGGTCAGCACGGGGAGCAACTGTCCCAACTATTGGAAGAGATGCAGGTCTTGCCCCGCACCTACCCCAAAGCTGAATGGTGATGCGCAGTCCAAACGACTGGGTCAGCCTTTTGGAAACCGTCCCCGACCCAGAAATCCCAGTACTCAACGTGGTTGAAATGGGCATTGTCCGAAGCGTCGAATGCCCGGGTAACAGCATCATCATCAAGATTACCCCAACATACATGGGATGTCCAGCCATGGACGCCATTGCAGATGATATTCAAGCCAAACTGGGGCCCATCGCAATGGAAGAGTCAAAAACATTAAGGGTAGAACTCGTCTATTCACCAGCTTGGACTACCGATTGGCTTGATGATGCAGCAAAAGCCAAACTGGAGAAGTACGGCATCGCTCCGCCAGTCAAAACGTCAGACAAACGGGCACTACAAGGCGAACCTTCTGAAATCCACTGTCCCCATTGCAAGAGCAAAGACACACGCCTTGTCAGCCTTTTCGGATCGACTGCATGTAAGGCGCACTATCAATGCAACAGCTGCTCAGAGCCATTTGACTATTTCAAGTGTATCTGACTTTCATACCATTGTTTATCAGCGAGATAAGTGCAATTATGGACCGATAGGGGACAAGGTGGAAAACTTTGACGCTAGGTGTCACAGGTGCCCCCTGTCCCATTGGGACACACCCACCCATCAGGGAATCGTTCAAAGTGACCGCCATCACACACGCGTGATACCGGCTATGTTGCGCGCCTACAAAGTCTTTTTGGCGACCGCCTACACCTTGAGCGAACTTGTTAGGACCATGAATCGCTTTTTCGCTTGCCTGGCCCTCTGCGCCTCGCTCTCTGCCCTTGCTCAAGGTGACAATTGCACTGTACTTGGAATTCAAGACTTAACGATGACCGTGCTTCAGCTTCAAGCCCAAGTTGAAAGCCAGGAAGCCGCAATTTCACAGCTTCAAACACAGCTCGAAAATCAAAATGCCTCTATGACACGAGATAGCGTGGCTGATATCGCCATTGGCGCAGCTTGGCGAGGTGAGTTAAGTCATGCCAATCTCTCGGGCGCCTATCTCGGAGGAAAAATTCTCACACACTACGATTTGTCGAACGCCGACCTTTCTGGAGCTGATTTGAGCAATGTGAATGCGCATTACACCAATTTCTCAGGCGCCAACCTATCAAACACAAACTGGCAACATGCCAAGCTAGGCGGTGCGAATTTCTCGGATGCATTACTAACTGGCGGTTACTGGATGGCAGCAAACCTCAGTGGAGCGGACCTTTCTAATGCCATAATCGATGGAAACCTCACTTGCTTAATTGGAGGCTGTCCAGTTGCACTCCCAAGTGGCTATGTCTGCCAACCTGACCCTAACTGTGCGACCCGAATTCGGATTGTACCTCAGTGATCCTCGTTAATAAAAGGCTATGATACAG
>PBIE01000042.1 GCA_002720375.1 Crocinitomicaceae bacterium
CGTGCAGCCTTCAATCTCGTCTTCATCGCACACATCGTCACCATCGGCGTCATTCAAGCAATTGCCCGCGCAATCGCGATTGTCCGCCGCTGGATACTCGCAACTGCCATCCTCATCGGTGGCTGAAGCATCATAATTGCAGGCCACTGGATCCGTGCAGCCTTCAATCTCGTCTTCATCGCACACATCGTCACCATCGGCGTCATTCAAGCAATTGCCCGCGCAATCGCGATTGTCAGCTTCTGGATACTCGCAACTGCCATCGTCTTCTGTTGCGTCTGGGTTGAAGTTACAGGCCTCTTCATACACACAGCCATCGACTTCAGCTTCATCGCAGATTCCATCTCCGTCTGCATCATTCAAACAGTTGCCAAGACAGTCATAATAGTCAGCTCCGTACAAATCCTCTGGAAAGATGCATGAAAGGGCCGCATTGATTGTGGCTGTGCTGTCATAGTTACAGGCTGTTTCGTTGAGACAACCCACACAACTTTCGTATTCACAGGATCCATCCTCAATGTCTGCAGCGGGATTCCAATTGCAGGCGTTAAGGTCCATGCAGCCATCGATTGAGGGAAGTAGCACCGCGTCAATGACATGTACCACACCATTTTCTGCAAACACGTCTGCAATGATGATTTCCGCACCGTTAATAAAGAAGGAGCCACCGCTTACGGTGATGGTGGCCATTTGACCGTTGATTGTTTCAATCATCATCCCGTCGCTCAGCATGTCGCTCGTCACATAGTCTGAAGCGAGGTTATAGGTCAACACACTGTTTAAGGTCATTGGATGCAATAGAATACCGTCTATAACATCAGAGGGAAGTGAAAGAACAGCGTTGTCAGTTGGAGCAAACACCGTCCATTCGCCGTCATTGGTCAGGGTGCCGTCTAGGCCCGCGATGACGATGAGTTCCTCTAGAAAGTTGTGGACTTCACTGTCCGCAATGATATCGAAGACACTGGCCGCAGCGTATTCACACATGCCATCATCATCTGTTGCAGCAGAGTCATAGTTGAGTGCAGTGCTGTCTGTACAACCAGCGACTTCTTCCTCGTCACAAACACCATCGGCATCGGCATCGTTCAGACAGAGGCCATCACAGTCGCGGTAATCGACCCCATACACGTCCTCCGCATAGACGCAATCGTCATCTGGTGCAATACACGCATCTCCGATGATAAAGTTGAAAAACAGCTGATTAAAACCGGAGCCATTCTCAAAGACCTGGACGTAGAAGTTGCCTTCTACCTCTCCATCCGTCGTCAATTGTGCAATGAGAACCTCATTGTTCGGGTGGCTGGCTGCAATTCCATTGTTGTCACCGTTCAATGCGAACCAACTGCCGCCAACGGCATCGTTTATGACGATGTTTCCGCCAGCCGCTCCGAAACCAGGGTCAAAGGTGGTCGTCCATGGATTGATGCCCGACTGCACTGTAGACACGGTAGCCTCTCCTATGGTGGAGACGGGAGCCTCACTTAGACCAATGGTCACGAAGCTGTCATATTCCAAATCGGGGAACGCGCCGAACAAAAAGGACACAAAAGAATTGGGCGTCACGCCTCCAAGTTCATCTTGATAGAATTCTGTGGTGGTCGTGATGACCGTTGGGTTGTCAGCGTCTCCGGAGATGGAGCTCACAAAATCAGCAGGGTTGGCACACTTTACATAGTATCTGTATGTGGTCATGCCAGCGAGGTTGCCTGAAGTGTGCACAAGGACAGTGTCCACGACCAAACAATAGTCGTCGTCTTCCACCAATGCGGTTGGGTCATAGTTACACGCGTATGGGTCGCCACAGCCTTCCTCCTCGTCGCACAAACCGTCACCATCCTCGTCATTCAGGCAATCGCCGTTGCAGTCCAAATAATCCGCAGCCGGATATGTACAAGAGCCATCGTCAAATACAGCTTCCATATCGTAGTTGCACGCCAGTGCATCCATACACCCGCATTCATTTGCACCATTGCAAACACCACATTCATCGATTTCTCCAAAACAATCATCCAAATCATCGCAAATGCCGTCACCATCGTCGTCATGCAGGCAATTGCCGTCGCAATCCGCGTAAAGCTCAGGATAGATACAATTACTGCCCCCACTACTGCACCAAGGATTCGGCCAATTCAAGGTGGGGAGGTCGCCATCAACGAAGTATTGGTTAGTTCCCAAACCTTCCACGAAAACCTGGGTATACAAGGACAAATTGAGCTCACCTGTTGTCGTGAATTGTCCCACCAGCACTTTGAGGTCTTCACCTGCATATCCGTTTGCGACACCGTTTATAGCATACCACGCACCACCAATGGCGTCGTCGATTACAATGTTGCCACCAGGCAAGCCTCCACCGGGGTCAAACGTGGTCGTCCATGGATTGATGCTCGATTGCACTGTAGATACATCATCCTCTCCAGCAGAAATATTGGGTATTCCATCCAATCCAATCGTGACCCAGCTGTCGTATTGAGCCTCAGGGAACGCCCCAAAAAGAAGGTTGTTAATTCCATTTGGAGTCGCAGCGCCAAAAAAGGACTGAAAAAAGTCAGTCGTCGTCGTCACAGAGGTCGGATTTATTGCGTCACCAGATATGGAACTGAGGAAATCATCTTCATTTTCCATGGTGATGTAGGCCCGGTAACAAGTGTAACCGGTCAAATCAGTCGTTCCGGACGGACCGACCAGGGGGCCGATATTCTCAGAGACAACCTCAACCTCAATACAATAGGCAGAAGGACCCACCGGTTCTGCTGCATCAGGATGATAATTACAAGCCGATTCATCAGCACAAAAATCCTCCAAGAACAGACAAGAACCGTCATCTTCTATCACTGTCGGATTATAATTAAATGCATCCGGGTCTGTGCACCCAGGGCAAGTCCCAAATTCGCAAAGAGCGGCATCGGAAATCGTTGCATTTGAATCAAAGTTGCAGGCAAACTCATACATGCAACCAACACAAGATTGACCATCCCCGCCGCAATTTCCACACTGGTCAATAACACTACCATTACAATCACAATCGCCTTCCGGTATTCCTGAACAACCGCATTCATATATAGCGCCAGCTCCATTGCAAACACCACATTCATCAAATTCTCCAACACAATCATCTACATCATCGCAAATGCCGTCACCATCGGCATCAGAAAGACAGCCACCACCACACACACCTAAGGCATCAATTTGATTCCCATTGCAATCACAAAAGCCTTCAGGAACTTCACTGCATCCGCACGTTGCCACCTCACCGGGTCCATTACAAACGCCGCAAACATCGTATTCACCAATACATGGATCGATGTCATCACACACCAAATCGTTATCCAAATCTTGAGTGCATGTACCACCACATTCACCTAGCGCATCTTCAAACAAGCAGGTGCCATCCTCTTGAAGCGCAGTACTATCAAAATTGCAGGCGGATGAATTGGTGCAACCTGGACAGAAGAATTCACACGACAAATCATCAAGAATCGCCTGAGGATCGTAATTGCATGCAACTGAAATAGTGCAGCCGACCTGCTCATCACATATCCCGTCGCCATCGCTGTCATTGATACAATCGCCGTCGCAATCCAAGAAGTCAGCAGAAGGATAAAAACACGACCCATCCTCCAAATCAGCGTCAACATTATAATTACATGCTTGCAAGTCGGTACAGCCATACGTCGGCAATCCAAACTGCATTGTCATCAAATTATCATTCGACACGTCTCCTTCAATAAATGAGGCTACAGAGAGCTCGCCATAAAACTCTTGGTTGGTAGTGAATTGGCCGATGAGCACCATGCTGTCTGGACCCGCGAATGCGTTGGCGTCCGGATACAGGGGGAACCAGCTACCTCCCGTCTGGGTGTCAATGACCAAATCAGCTCCGGGCATCCCAGCACCTGGTTCAAACGCAGAAACCCAGCTGGCCAGAGGGTCTCCAATGGAATTGATGGTCTGCTCTCCATCATCGCTGTTCGCTGGAGAGTCCATTCCAATGGTCACGAAGCTGTCATATTCCAAATCGGGAAACACATGAAACACCAGAGGGTTGTACCCCTCATTGGTCAAGCCTCCTACAGCGCTGTGGAAGAAGTTGTTTCCTCCGTAAATCCGTGTAGGAAAATCACTGTCCCCATATATCGCACTGAGGAAGTCATCTGGGGAACTAAACTTGACATAAACCCTGAATGTATTATACCCAGTCAGGTCTGTCACCCCCACTATTCCAATATTTTCAGCGAAGGTCTCTATAACAATCTCCGTCGGCTGAGCATATGCAATCCCAAAAATGAAAATGAAAATGATCCCAAATAATTGACGCATAAAGCAATTTCACTTTCTAACAGTAATCGAACAAACGCAATTTGCAAATGACCGCTTTTGTTAAAATCCTATCGCGACACCAGAGCCAGTGCACTAGCGGTCTGAATAACACAACCACAGGTGTTTCACCTCCTTCCCCAGACTCGTAAAATAAGTTTAGCTGCTAAAAAAGACGGCCCGGTACGCGTTCGTACCGGGCCGTCAAACCAAAACCTGTCTTGTCATGCGCTGGGCGCATTGCCAATGTTCAGAGTCCAACTTGAGGAGATAATCGGAACGCTGAGATGACCAGCGTCATGTTGTAAAATGACTTTTGTCATCCGCGCCTCACAAGGCCCTGAGAATGCGCTTTAGAGGCCGAGGCCGACCGTCAGGCCAAAGCGCCAGCTGGGTCCGCTGTTGGCGATGAGGTAGGGATCCCACTGCGAAGTCTGGAACACGCGGGGCTCAAGGCTGTCCTCTGCCAACTCCTGCTCGCCGTCAGTCAACACGGCATCTGCAGACCACGAACGGGAGAAACTGCGGAACATGGGGCCGGTGTACATCTCGATGCTGATACCGTTGTCCGAGTACCACTGGTAACCCACCATGACACCTCCACCCCAGTGGAACTGGGTAAACACACCGTCGAGCTCACCTTGATACTCGTTGGGGCCCAAGCTGCTCAAATCGTCGATGTCCTCATCGACAGACAAAGACCAATTCTCGACGCGGCCCAGGAGGCTCACAAAAACGCCTTCTGGCATGCCGCCATAGACCCACGCATAACGGCGAATCTCTGGAGACAGCCGCCATCCACTGTGCTCAATCTCAACGTCCACATCGGAGAAGTTCCCGAAGATGTTGTCGTAGATCGAATTCCTGTTGTTTTCCGACGCCCCGATACCGGCAACCGCAATCTGAAACGACGTCGACTCATCGATCACGTGCTCGTATCCCAATTCATATCGGGCCCAAAACCAATCGCTCAAGTTGAGCTTGAGCAAATCCCGAGTCTCGATGTTGTCTTTGCCCTCCTGGGCCAGCACCGGGCCGGAAAAGGCGACGGCAAGGACCAGCAGGGGAATAAAACGGAATGAAGTCAAGGACATGAGGTGCGTGTGTATGTAATGCCAAGAATACGCCACTGCTCATTCAATCGAACCAACTGAAAGGAGTCGTGACCACAATGGCTCAGCGAATCACCCAAGTAGAATTCGTAGTAGGCCCAGAGCTGGGCGAAGTCACCGTGGTATTCGACCACCGGGTCCACCATCTTCTCGACATACGGGGTGCCCGGCTGACCCACGGAAGAGGCGAATGCACTGCCCTCCGTTCGCTTGGTCTTGGGTTCATCACCCGTCAGGTCCACACTGGTGAACAGGGCATTGGGATGCAAGGCCATTTTAATGCGAATGCTGTCCCTTGCCTCCATAGCTTGGAATAAATCGTTCACCACACCGATGACGTCGTGTTCAGCTGAATCATGAGGGGCAGTCACGTCCGCAGCTGAATCAGCATCAGAGTGCGCTGTATCGCCTTGACAACCTGCCATGCCGATAAGACACAAACAGAGGGCCAAAAGCGGGAAAAAGGGGGTATATCGTTTCATGAGTTTATCCAAATTCTTTCTGTCTAGACTTCACCAACTTCCGATTGCAGTCGAACCACAATCCAACCGGTCTAAGGTATTCCGAGACGGTAAAGTCCGGGTGCAAGATCGCCATCAAACAAGATGCAACCACCAGCTACAGAATCTGCGCATTCAAATCCGACCAATTCCCGTTGCCCGCACCCGAAAATGACAAACGTCACCCCGAGAACTGTCAAATGTCATTGGCCGCTTCCAAAGCTCCGCTCATTTTGGAATGTGCTTCTCTCCATTCACAAGCCAGAATTGCCATGACCACAATGAACCCCACCCTCTCCAATCAACTCGACCGCAGCTGGGCCGACCGCCTCGTCCCCAGCCTGAATCGCCTTCTGGCCGATTTTGAGATGCTTCGATTCAACGCGCGAAGCGCACTTTGGAACGGAT
The DNA here is from genome assembly GCA_002720375.1 of Crocinitomicaceae bacterium. Classification (GTDB taxonomy): domain Bacteria; phylum Bacteroidota; class Bacteroidia; order Flavobacteriales_D; family Sanyastnellaceae; genus UBA8752. The sequence goes on from PBIE01000042.1 coordinate 6,338, forward strand.
GGGGAGAACAGTATCCTGCCATGGCCGAAATGCTGCCCCACTTCGTGCGGCATGCAGACAATGCAACCAATGCCATTGGCCGTCGCATACGTTGTCTGGAAGGACACCCGGTTTCCACCATGGCAGAATGCCTTGAAAGTGCCACAATCAAGGCCACCGATGGAGTCATGCACCACCGCGCATGCAACCGCATGCTCAGAGAGTCGCTCTCTCACATTCTAAAAGAAGAACGACAAATCGTCACTGAGGCACAACACGCGGGCGATGAGGTCACAGCTCGCTGCCTCATCGAGTTCATGCAATTCCAAGAGGAAACCATGTGGACCCTCCGCACCTCCCTCCGGCGCACCGCCTTTGAAGAGCAGTACCTCTCGAAGGAAAAGATGTGACCGCGTCCTCGCTTAACGCTGGATCATGAGGGGGCCAGCGTGTTCAACACCCTCGGGAAGCTGTAGAACGAAATAGTGTGTTCCGTCAGCAGCGCCATCTCCATCCCACTGATTTTCGTAGCCTGTGGCCTCGTATACAACGGCTCCATTCCGATTGTAGACCGTCAGTTGGTTCTCGGGATACAATTCGATGTACTTGAAGACGAGACGGTCGTTTTTCCCGTCCCCATTGGGCGTGAAAATGTTGACCATCTCCACGGCACAAGCCAAAATTTCGAGCACATGCGTGTCTTGGTCCCCGCACAGCCCCTCCAAGACATGGTTTACAGTCACTGTGCCCACACCAGCTGCCTGCAAATTGAGCAGGCCACTTTCGGTCCCTATGCAATCTTGTCCTGAAGGGCTGGTTGCACTCCAGACACCGCCGGCCCAGATTGCACCCAACTGCCACTCGTCGACACCGATACACAATTCGTCATTGGGAACATCCACGAGAATGGTCGCGTCCCGCTGGGGAACCACCACAATCTCCGCAGCATCGATGTCCGTGCACACCTCCTGTATGCTGTATGTGATGGTGTAATTGCCGGCACCGATACCTGGGTCAAAGGTGCCCCCCTGCGTGATGCAGTTGCCACAATCGGCTGTCCATACCCCGCCAGCCTGGGCGGCAGTAAACACCTCATTTACCCCAGACTCACAGAGGTCTGGAATCGCGTCAATCGTCGCATCCACAGCCGGGGCCACCAGTACATCAATGGTTCCGGAAACGCTGCAGCCAAGTGCATCATCGTAGGCCACCGTCACGGTGTGGTTTCCGACGCCTGCTTCACCCGGGTCAAACACCCCGTTTTCATTGACACACCCACCACAATCCGCACTCCACTCCAAGTTGGGCACATTGGACCAGACCGCCTCTGCCTCGAGATCCACATCCGCATTGAGTGCTCCACCAGAATTATTGACACAGAAAGGGTCCTCTTCCTGCAACGTCACCGTCAAAATGGGCAGGACCGCTGTTGCAAACGTGGCGCTGTTCGAACAGCTGCCATTCTCCACCGTGTAGCTGAGAACAGATGTGCCCAGTGGCGCTGCGCTGGGATTGAATGTAGACCCATCCAAACCAGCACCAGATGCACTCCAGTTTCCACCAGGAACGTCCGCTTCCAATTCCAAAGGCGCGGCATCTACACAAATGGCATCTGGCACATTCGCCGATCCAATTGGCAAGCTTTCATCGACCAAAATGGTGGCCGAACTCTCTATTCCGCAACCTGCACCTGGCATGAACGTCACCGTATAGGAACCAGGACCGGGCGGATTGAAAATTCCAGAAGACAAGACACACGCCCCGCAATCTGCTGTCCATGTCCCGGCAATTCCATCGTCGTCGAGTTCCACACTTCCAATGGACTCGCAGTAATTCAAATCTTCCAGAGCGGCGGCCACCGCCTCCCCCACATTAACCTCCACGCTGCCAGTGGCTGTACACGCGGTTCCATACGTGTATTGTGCATCGAAGGTACCAGCACCGACAGCGGGATCGAAAATTCCGTCTGGGCTGACACACCCACCACAGTCTGCCTCCCAGAAGCCACCGCTTGGCGTTCCCACCAGCTGAACAGGGTCAGAGAAAGGACACAATGCCCCAACATTACCGGTATTGATGTTGGGGGTCAACCCGACCTGAACTTCCTGAACTTCCGTCACTTCCCCACAGTCTCCGTCAATGGTGTACGTCACCTCTAGAATACCCGGAGGAGCTTGTGTTGGATCGATTTGCCCCGGGGTGTTGAGGCAACCGACACAATCCGCCGACCATGTACCGCCCTCAGTCTCCGCCACAAGGGATGCCGGCTCATCTCCACTGCACAGAACTTCCAACGGATTCCCATCCAAATCAAGAATGGAAAAGCCCGCTGATTGCGACTCGAAATCGAACTGGATCATGACAGTATCCGTGGCCATGAATTGAGACGTATCCGGTTCTTCAGGTTCTAGGTTACAGAGGTAAAAAAGGGTAATCGTACCATCGAAATTCACACCACTGTTAGAAAACGACCACCCATTTTGAATGGTAATACTCCAGTTTCCATCGCCAGTGAACTGACTCGGTGTCGTGAAGCAGGATTCATAAAACCCACCCAGCGTCGTGTTCCAATTGCCCGGAAAATCGCCGAGATAAACTCCGTTCAAATCGATGTTGTATCCTTCGATATAACCACAAACACCTGAGGGCGTACAAATTTGAAGGCCCATATCTCCTGGCCAACTGGCGCCATTGGCCGTCCAGTTGTTGGTGACCTCAAATCCAAGCAGGTCACCGTCAAAGGGAAAGTTTACCGTTCCAGTCTGGGAAGCGCCCAGGTTAAAGTCATAAACAAGACTCGTGTCGCACGCCTCTTCAGGAATCCCATCGCAACTCCCGACTGCAGGAGGTGGGGGCAAAATCACTGGGAAATTGGCCCCAATGACCACCTCCGTTGCTTCCTCAATGCAAACGGAAACACTGTCACCTTGTCCAACAATGTCCTCGCCAATCAAATAGACCACCTCGGTTTGAGGCGCTCCAGTCGGAGCATAGCGGAAGGCGAGGTCATCTATGGCAAATTCTCCGGTGTCATATCCATCTGGGCCATAAGCACCTTCACCACTTGAACCGTTGATGCCCACACAGGCCGTGATTTGCTGGCAGGACGCGAATTGTCCAATGTGCATTTCCACCACGTTGGACGTCTCGTGAAGCACAACTTGCGTTACCAGCTCATTGGCATTGCAGCCCGTTTGGGGCAAATTCTCCCAGCTGATAACAAACCGCCGACATGGTGCCTCTCCCAATGTGGCCGTCCGAATGGCCCCACCTGAATTGCTGATGTAAGCAAAAGGAGCCATAATGGAGTTTGGAGGAAGGGCACTGCTTCCCAACGGTTGACTCGGGTAGTTATAGTTTCCTCCGAGGCCAACATTGAATGTGACAAAGCCTTTACGGCTGGCCTTTAATTGAAAGAAATCAGTATCGAAGAAGCTGAATCCAAAAGGCAGGGGGATGTCCTCCGTGTAATTGTTACTGGACATGCCCGGCTCCGTTCCATCTCCCAAGGCCAAAGGGGGAGCATAAGCTATTGAATTTACTGTATATCCTGTCGTTTCGAGAGCCGGCTCAAAGTCTGGCACCACCCAAATACAGGAGTCCTGACAACCGGCCGTCAGGCCCTCAGGACCGCTGAGAAAGTCACATTCCGCCTGCCCAAAGAACTCCAGCACGACAGACAACAGAAAAAACAGAGGAAGAAGACGGCTGAACACAGGCCATCCACCCAGGCATTGAGAACGCATGCCGAAAAATAGGCCAAGTCACTGAACCTACACGCTCAGTCTATACAAGGCTCTCCATATGAAGAAAGAATATCGAGAACATCGGCTACTCCAACGACACCGTCGTCATCCACATCCCCAGTCAAGTTGCTTCCCTGACCTCCAAAATCCGCAAGCACCGAGAGAAGGTCACTGCTGCCAACCACACCATCTAAATCCAAATCAAATGCACAGACGACAGGCGGAGGCGCAACATCGCCAAATTGGCGAGATGCCCTCTCCAACCCAAGCTCAGCAATTTCAACCCCCAAACCACGACCTGGAAAGTCATCGGCAGGGGGATGGATACCTCCCCAAATTCTCGATAAGCTGCACTGGTCGGAAGCGTCTCGATATGTGGCCCACTGAATGTCAAAAGACACACTTGGACCGTCTTCAAAGACCAAAAACTGATTCTCCAACACCGGGAAAACCCCCATTCCTCCCGGGAAAAACGGGTCCCCCGTAATGGATGTCAAAATCTCAGCCGCAGCCCTCGAGAAGGTGCTGTGGCCACTAACATATCCCGCAAATGGTGGCGTCACAAAACTCGGCCGTTGATACGGCCACCATTCTTCAGCGAGAATCCATCCCACTTCAGCCTCATCCCAGGTGGGGCTAATGATGGCATCCGGACCCTGCCAAGCCCATACTTTAATCTTGCCCAAGTTGCCCCCCGATGCCAAGGGGTCTCCAGCCTCAATCAGTTCAATGTGACCCGGAACCAACGGCAATCCCCCGGGGTGGTAGCTCTGCAGTGTGGAATCACTGCGTTGTCCAAGCCCCGCCATGTATCGAATTGCAGAAACCGGACGGATGTAATCGTAATAACCCTTGTGCGACCATGCAGCAATGGCGGCATCATGCAACGTTCCGCCCAAGGTCAAATATGCCCGTACTACATAGCGAAGCGGGTCCAATTCCTCCCCTTCACCCATCCAATGCGTGGTGAAATCCGGGTGATCCATGACCCCGTTCAGCAAAACAAACCAGTGTCCCGGTGGCGTTTCACTGTCCGGACCATCAGCCCAGAATTCAGCAAGCACCCGTGAGTAGTCGCCACGCGGCACAATATTCGGATCGTAAGGAGTACCTGTTTTGGGATTCTCATCGTGGCCTGAACTAAAGTCTCCACCTTCTATCCAGTTGTAGAAAGTGTCCATCTGCTCAAAAGAGTCCGGTCCTGTGATGGACGCATTGCCCAAATTTCCCGGGCTGACGTCCACCATAACCCCATCGTCAGGATGCAAGTGCCCACTCCAAAGGGCCACCAGGGCAAACCCCCAAGCATAAGCATCTGAAATGCCATCAACCGTGGAATCTGCTTCGTAGAACGGAGGGGCGCCGCAGTCTAGGTACACCGGCCATTCCACATCATTTCGAGTACGAATAATCTTTACAGAATCCGACAAGGCAAAAGGCGCAACCCAGCCCCATTCCGCACCCTGGAAATCTGGTGTTTCACTGAGAACGTTGCCACCTTGATCAATGAATACTGGTATTGCCAGCGGCTGGTATGAGTTTGGATCCACAATGTCCTCATTGCCCGCCTCCGCCAGTTCAAGCGCCGGGTTCACTGACGTGTAAAATTGATTGGAATAACCCGCAGCCTCATTGGACCCATCCTGCAAACCAAAAGCGATAAGTTCAGCTGCAATGTGATTCCCCAACTCTGCCGGTCCCTCGGCATAATTCACACTGGTGTTGGAGGGATCACAACCCAATTGGAGCATCGTCGACTCAAACAAAGCCAAAGAAGCTGATGCACTCGGACTGTCTGCAAACCTGTGCGTGAGCAGGCCATAGGCTGCGTGACAAATTGCCGTTTCCTGAGCCAACCTCAACGACTCCGGATTCGATGGAATCTCCAGAAGAGAAGGATCAAACGGAACATCATATCCTTGGAAATCTTGCCCCAAGAACATGACGCTGTCCACATTATCATAGGCAGCAAACGCGTCAAAGCAGGCCAGCGAAAAATGAAAGAGGTTACGGGCATGCACTGTTGGGCGTGCGAAGTCTCCACGAATGGCCTCAAGAAGGTCTTCATTCCACTGGCGAACCACCGTGGATTCAGAAGACATGGTACGCGCCTCTGACGAAGGCCCATATACAGTGTAGCCCGATTGAGCTGAGACTGATTTTACTCCAAGACATAGGCACACTACTGCACCGACAATAAATGGGCGAAAGGCCATATAACAATTTATGAACTAGGCGATTGGCCCTTTTCGATTCTAATCGAAGAGCCTCGCGCCAATTTGTAGACGATATGGAGTAGAAACTCAGCTGTCCTCTCCAAGTTCATCCAAGACCTTCTGCACCTCATTTTCGGTGCTTCGGAGGCGCTCGCCACAGTATGAAATGAGATGTGCTGCACGCTTGACCTTTGCCGCGAGATCATCCACGCCAATTTCATCCTGTTGCAAGGCAGCAAGAATTCCTTTCAACTCTTCGAATGCAGCAGTGTAGTCCTTCGGGTCTTTCATGTCTTGTCCGCTTTTCCTTTTTGATCAGGGCTCACTTGCTTCACCTGCGAGATGAAGGTACCGCTTTCCAATTCAGTCTCCACCTCCATTCCCGGTATCAGGACACTCACGTCTCGAATGGACTTCCCGTCGAGCCGGGTGATGGAAAAACCCCGCTTCAAGGTGGCCCCTGGCCCAAGCAAGGAAAGTGTAGATTTCATCGCTGCCATTCGCTCCTCCTGTTGTTTCAACTGTCGCAAAGCCTCTCTTTGAATCGTCGACTCCACTTCCTCAAGGGCGTTTTTCCATTGCTTCGGCAACTGAGCCACACCCGTCGTCCATTCCGCTTGAAGACGGACCAGTGCCTCCTGAGAAATCGACATCGAAGTCCGCGTTCTTCGGACAATGGCATTTGCACCATTGTAGAGCTCACCACGCTCCCGTCTGAGAAACGAAGAGGGCCGTTCAACGAGGAGAGACTGCATGCCTTGAAGCCAACCTGACTGCTCTGACAACTGGGCCCGACATTCTGCAGCCACAGCCCGCCCCTCACGTCCCACTGACGATTCGAAACTCGCCATGCGATCGACCAACCAATCCGCAACAGCCGTGGGAGTTTTGCAGTGGGAATGCGCCACAAAATCCACGAGGGTTGAATCTGTCTCGTGTCCAATTCCAGTAATCACAGGAATATCCATGGCAGCAATTGCCCGACACAAGGTAAGGTCGTTAAATATGTCAAGGTCGAGTTTGGCCCCACCTCCCCGGAGCAGAACAACGGCATCCACTGGGGTTCGCATCGCTGCACGACCTGCGCGATGCAATGCTTGAACCAACGCCCCTGCCGCTTTTGCGCCCTGTACTGGTGCATCCAGACAACCAACGTCAAAGGCGTACCCGTATGGGTTGTTTCTCAGGTGGGCAAGGAAGTCCGTGTGTCCCGCCGTGCCTCCAGAACCAATCAGCACAATTCGCTGAGGAACTTCTACCAAGGTCAGCCTGGCATTCCTGCCGATGGCCCCCTCCTTTTTCAAAGCATCAAACGTTTCCTTTCGCCTTCTTTCCATCTCGCCCAAAAGGGCATCGAGATCAATACTTTGGATATTCAAGGAAAACCCATAGACGGCATGAAAGGCCATGTGCGCAGAAAAAACAATCTCCCGGCCTGGCTTGAGAACCTCATCGAATTCTCCACCCAAATCCTTCCGAATCGAAGCCAGTCTACTCCCCCATATGGTGCCCCGAAATTGAGCCAAACGGGTTCCCTCATCCTCTTCGACAAGGTCTAAGTAGCAGTGCTTTCCAGAAAAACTGCATTGGCTGATTTCGGCCCGCACCCAAAAGAGGCGCCCCCCGGTGCGGTCGTCCAGCATCTTCCCCACAGCGCGGGCAATTCCACTCAGGGGAAATACCGTTCGGTCAGAATCAGTAGCCCCTCGATTCGAATTTTGAGTCGGTGATATCACAGACAGCAACATACCCAAAAAAGCGGGGAGGTGAACGCCGTTGCGAACACCTCCCTCTCATAGAAAACCAAAACCATGCTTGCTGATGTTTTGGGGTTAATTCGAAGCACTTCTGCTTCTTTCGCCCCTGTCAGACACTGTAAATGTGAGGGACGAATCCCCCAAAAAAACAACCTCCGTCAGCAAACAAGATGACATCGGTCAGGGCCGCATCAAACCCAGAAAAAAAGCAGAAGGCCGCCCCATATGGGACGGCCTTCCAATATCAGTGTCGACTACAATCTGATTATTCGCTCACGAGGAGCTTCTTGACCAGGACGTAGTCATTGCTTGACATGCGAATCTGGTACATGCCGCTGGACAATGTCGTGGCATCGATGTCCAACATGTACTGTACGTCTTCACTCGCGTTGCCGTCAAACAACTCGCTAACATATCCTCCACCCATGGTATAAAGGTCAATGCGCAAGCGCATGTTGTTCGTTACAACGAAACCGAGCGTGGAGATGTCGTTGGTTGGGTTTGGCTGCAGACCCGTGATGCGAATTGGATCCTTCAAGCTGCTCGCACCCGACGTGATGTCAACTGGCGTGTGTCCACTAACCGTACTGTTGGCACTGTTGCCGAACTCACCCGTACCCATGTCGGAGTAGCTGAACCCGTTGCTGTTTCCGCAATCGTCTACCACTGTGTAGTCGTAGTCAATCTGCCAACCGAGGCAGCAATCGAGGTCGAAGAAGATGTCACCACTAGAGGCCACTGCACCTTGGCTTGCACCGTCGAGCACGTACTCTCCCGTCCAGAAGAACCATGCACTGGCACCGTAGCTCTCGTTCTTGTTGTTGGCACCCTCACCGAC
>PBIE01000043.1 GCA_002720375.1 Crocinitomicaceae bacterium
ATGTTCCTGTAAAGATTGCGCCGTACGTATTTTCGGCAGGCCCCCAGAGGTTATGCCCATGCCCGAAATCCACCTGTTCATCGACGACCCATGCCAAGACCTGTATCCTTTTCACCTTGTGGAGGGTCCTGAAGGAATTCGCCACGGCGCTTTCACCCAACGTGAACGATGGGACCACGTAGCAAAGCAACTGGATGCCCATGGCTGGACGGCACCCATCCATGCAAACGGTCGGTGGATACCCGATGAGCACACTGCAAAGTCACTTATGGCCATTTCTGAAGGCATAGAACTTCGGCATGGCAATTCGCAACTCGCATTCAGATTAGGCGAAACAGACATCGAAAAAACACAGCTTCAGATTGAGCAAAAACCCCAGATGCTCCATCACGCCAATGACCTCTTTTTAGGATTGGAAGCCCAATTGGCAAGAGACGTTGAGGCCTTGCGAGAGCAGTGGAACCTTCGCGCCTTTCGCGTCCAACCGCCCACCCATGTTTTTGGTTCTTCTTCTCGTGTCCTTGTGTCCGATGATGCTGTCGTCAGGGCCGCAACTCTGGACACCACAAACGGGGCCATTGTGATTGGCCCGGGAGCCCGCGTGGAACAAGGAAGTCACATTGAGGGCCCTGTAGTGGTCCAAGAGGGTGCAGTGGTCCGAACCGGAGCCCACATCCGCGGCGCCACTGTCATTGGTCCCCACTGCAAGGTGGGCGGGGAAATCTCAAACGTGAACTTTCAAGGCTGGTCGAACAAGGCGCACTGCGGTTTTTTAGGCAACAGTGTCATTGGCCGGTGGTGCAACCTTGGAGCAGGCTCTGAATCCAGCAACCTTAAAAACACCTATGGGAACGTCAAGCAGTGGTCAGAATCCGAGCAAGCCGAAGTGGATTCTGGACTTCAGTTCTGTGGGGTATTAATGGGAGACCACTGTAAATGTGGAATTGGAACCACACTCAACACTGGAACCGTCATGGGGCCGGCTTCAGTGGTATTTGATGCTGGTTTTCCGCCAAAACACCTCCCGGCCTTCTCATGGTGTGATGCAAAACAGGGGATCACCATTCCAAACGACCTCGACAAAATGCTGTCCACTGCAAAATTGGTCATGGCCCGCCGCGGCATGACGTTATCCGAGCAGACTCGAGTCAATCTGTCAGCACTTCACGCCAAACGGCACAATTGAAGCCGAGAAGACTGACATCTTGTCCCTGGAAATTCCCAGTCTCTATTCCGGCCCGATTTGTGACCTTCACCTTCTCGATGCTCGAAGAATCTCCCCTGCACATTTTGCTCTCTGACGATACTGAAGACCAGGTCAGTATTCCCCTGCTCAGTTCGGAGGACGAAGCCGCCATGGAAAGGGAATCCACCCCGGAAGACCTGCCCATTCTACCCTTGCGTAATACGGTGTTGTTCCCAGGCGTTGTGCTGCCAATCAATGTGGGGCGGGACCAAAGCCTCAAACTGCTCAAAGAAGCGAGCAAAGGCGGACACGACATCGGGGTCATGACCCAACGAGACGCTGAGGTTGAAAACCCGCTGGCAACGGATTTGCACGATGTGGGAACGGTGGCCCGAATAGTCAAGATGCTGCGAATGCCGGACGGATCCAACACCGTCATCATACAAGGCAAGCGGCGCTGCCGCATGGGAGAGGCTGTAAGTGAAGAACCCTACCTCAGGGCCAAGGTGACGGCCTTCCCTGATACTGCCTCTGAATGGGCAGAGAACGAAGAAGATGCACTCCAACAAAGCCTGCAAGAGATGAGCATGGAGGTCATTCAGCACAGTCCCAATCTGCCTTCTGAAGCAGCGATTGCCATCAAAAACATCGATTCACTTCGGTTTTTGGTTCACTTTATCGCTGCCAACATGAACGCGGAGAAGGAGCAGAAACAATCGCTACTTGAGGCGGAAAGTCTGAGGGAACGCGTTGAAAAGGTTATGGAGCTGCTCGGCGAAGAGCTCCAGGTACTCGAACTCAAAAACGACATCCAAAGTCGGGTCAAGACCGACATAGAAAAGCAACAGCGTGAGTTCTTCCTCCACCAGCAGATGAAGCAAATTCAGGAAGAGCTCGGGTCTGACCCCCATAAGGAGGATATCGCCGGTAAAAAGTTACGTGCCGAGACAAAGGATTGGCCAGAGAAAGTGGCCGAGACTTTTCTCAAGGAAATTGGCAAACTAGAGAGAATGAACACGCAAAGTGCTGAGTACAGCGTGCAATCCAATTACTTGGACTTGCTGCTTGATCTGCCTTGGAACATCACCTCCGACGATAACTTCGACCTCAGCCATGCGCAAGAAACCCTCGACGAGGACCACTACGGTTTGGAAAAGGTCAAGGAGCGCATCATCGAGCACCTTGCCGTTCTAAAACTCAAAGGCGACATGAAGTCGCCCATCATCTGCCTATATGGCCCTCCGGGCGTGGGCAAGACCTCTCTTGGCAAATCGATTGCAAAAGCTCTGGGTCGAGAATACGTTCGCATGTCATTGGGTGGAATGCGGGATGAGGCGGAAATACGCGGTCACAGAAAGACCTACATCGGCGCCATGCCTGGGCGCATTATTCAGAATCTGAAGAAATCTGGAACCTCCAATCCACTCTTCGTTCTCGATGAGATTGACAAGTTGAGTCGGGACCTTCATGGCGACCCTTCCTCCGCGATGCTGGAGGTGCTAGACCCTGAGCAAAACAGCGCCTTTTACGACAACTATCTAGAGTTGGATTACGACTTGTCAAAGGTCATGTTCTTGGCTACTTCCAATAGCCTGGCCACAATCCAGCCAGCCTTGCGCGACAGGATGGAGATCATCGAAGTCTCCGGGTATACGGTCGAGGAGAAAGTGCAAATCGCCAAGCGACACCTCATCGGCAAGCACGTCGAAGAGACCGGAATCACCGAGGAGCAAATCGTCATTCCCGACGCCACCCTAGAGAAAATTTGCGCTGAATACACGAACGAAAGCGGGGTTCGTGGCTTGGATAAACGAATTGCCAAGGTGGTGCGACACCGCGCCGTTCAAATCGCAATGGACATCGATCACGAAATGACCATTGCGCCCGAAGAATTGACCGAAATTCTCGGACCCTCTCACGAGAAAGAGCGCTACGAGGGCAATGACGTGGCAGGTGTTGTCACCGGTCTGGCATGGACTCCTGCAGGTGGAGACATCTTGTTTATCGAAACCAGCATTGTCAAAGGAAAAGGGAAACTGACGCTGACCGGAAACTTGGGAGACGTCATGAAAGAAAGTGCCATCATCGCACTTCAATACCTTAAAGCACACGCCCAAGTCCTGAATTTGGACCCCAAGGTGTTTGATGTTTACGACGTGCACGTTCACGTACCTGCAGGGGCCATTCCAAAGGATGGTCCCTCAGCAGGCATCACCATGCTGACCGCATTGGCTTCCATCTTCACACAACGGAAAGTCCGCAAATTCCTCGCCATGACCGGTGAGATTACGCTTCGAGGTCAAGTGCTTCCAGTTGGGGGAATCAAAGAGAAACTGCTCGCTGCGAGGCGCGCGGGAATCAAGGAAATTGTCTTGTGTGAGGCCAATCAGAAACATGTTGAAGAGATTCAGGCACGATACCTTAAAGGCCTGCGTTTCCATTACGTGACGAGCATGACTGACGTGATTGACCGGGCCCTACTGAAAGAGACAGTCGACAACCCCTTGAAGATCACTGCTGGATGATGCGACAAACCGCCATCGGGCTATTGGGCCTCTTGTTCACTGCCAGCGGAACAGCATCTGCGCAGAACGAAGTGGTGCGTCCTGGACTGCTTGAGCTGCCCTTGTCAGCCCGACTCGCAGGTTCAGGAGAAAGCATGGGGGCCCCCTTGGCCTCCACGTTGGGGGATGTTCTGGGCCAGCCGGCCCTGTTGGACTCCACCCATGCAGGCCAACTTCACTTCGGTTACATGGACTTCTTCTCGGGCGCCGCCCAAGCAGCCGTGATCTATGCCCGTCGGCCGCAAGCGCGAAAATGGCTTTGGCACACTGGGTTGAGAAACTTGGGCTTTGGCACCTTCACTGGACGGGATCCGGTCGGCACGGCAACAGGCTCCTTCTCCGCATCTGATGTGGCTTGGGTCAGTGGAGCAGCCATGCCATTGGACAGCAACCTGACCATTGGCAGTTCTCTCTGGTTGGGACAAAGCCTCATGGCTGAGCGCCGGTCAAATTTTGCCCAACTTGACATCGGACTGACCTACCTCCGGCGAGACCGTCAAATTCGCCTTGCAGCACTTTGGCGCCCTTGGGGTGGCATGACGAATGTGAGAGGTTCTGGCTCGCCTGGGCGATTCGATAATGACCTGACATTGTCCTTGTCCAAGGGGTTTTCCAACGCCCCATTCACCTTGTTTGCCACCTACAACGACCTACAGACTTGGGACCTCGCACCCGAAGGACGCTACGACGACACCATCGACCCATTGACTGGAGACACCATTGCCAACGGAACTTGGGCATTTGGAGACCGCCTTCTGCGCCACCTTGCCATTGGCACAGAACTTGACCTCGGCAATGGTCTGAAGTTCCGATTCGGATACCACCACCGCCGTCGGCAAGAATTGCGACTTGCTTCGGCTCCCGGCACTGCCGGTTTCGCTTGGGGGTTGGATTTCACCGTCAGAAGGTTCCAACTTGCAATCGCCAGAAACATCTACCACACCGCGGGGGCCTCTACCCACCTCGCCATTCGGACCCGCCTCACCGACCGCTGACCCCATGAAAAGAATCCGCATCGCCATTGACGGTTTAAGCGCCTCCGGAAAGAGTACCCTGGCTCAGGGGTTGGCCAAGTCTTTAAACTACCTCTATATCGATTCCGGCGCCATGTACCGTGCGGTTGCCCTTTTTGCGCTTCGAGAAAAGCTTATTGATCGACAAGGTCAATTGGACGAGGCGGGACTCACAGCGGCCTTGGACCGCGTCTTTCTCACCTTTCGATTCAATCCGGTCTCAGGGAGAGGTGAAATGTGCCTGAACGGCCGGAATGTGGAGATGGAAATTCGGACCCATGAAGTGTCGCGTCACGTCAGCCTGATTGCCAAGGTCTCGGAGGTGCGAAACAAGTTGGTGCGATCGCAGCAGCAGATGGCCGAATCTGGAGGTGTGGTTATGGATGGCCGCGACATCGGCACTGTGGTTCTTCCGGATGCCGAAGTGAAGTTTTTCATGACCGCCAGCATTGAGGCCCGTGCCCAAAGGAGACACCTTGAACTGCAAAAACGCGGAAGAAAAGTGACCCTAGATGAAGTCACTGCCAATTTGACCGAACGCGACCACATCGACAGCACACGTCACCATGGCCCACTAAAGAAGGCAGAGGACGCCATTGTCATAGACAACAGTGACCTGTCAATCGAACAGCAGTTCGAGCACATGATGTCCCTGGTTCAGGACCATTTGAATGGGTAAGGCTGCACGCCCATTGCTTTTGGCATTGAGCATCTGGTGTGTGGGATGTCTCACCGCAGATGTCTCGCTCCTATCGTCCTTGCCCACTTATCCAGCATTCCTAGCTGGAGATACCGCTGCTGCCCGCTCTCAAATGGACAGCCTGAGCATGGAGGCGCGCATCGCGCAACTGATGATGGTTCCGCTCTATTCGAAACCGGGGGAGCCAGAAAGCGCCCGTGATGTCGCTCGGCTCATCGCTGAATTTGGTGTCGGTGGGGTCATCGCCATGCAAGGGGACAAGGCCACCACGAAACGGAACCTTCAGCAACTCGACAGCCTCTCAAGGGCCAACTTTGGCATTGGACTGCTGACAGCAATGGATGCGGAATGGGGGGCAGGCATGCGCCTTCCCGATGGCATTCAGTTCCCCAAGGCCATGGCCTTGGGAGCCATACAAGACGTCGATCTCATTCGCCATGCAGGACGGGTGGCTGGTTATGAATTGCGCAGCCTACATGTGGACATGGATTTCGCACCTGTCGTGGACGTCAACAGCAACCCAGCCAACCCGGTCATCGGAAACCGTTCTTTTGGTTCGGACCCCGTCTCAGTTGGTGACCGTGGACTTGCGTGGGCCGAAGGTTTGCGCGCCGCGGGCGTCATGGCATGCGCCAAACATTTTCCCGGTCACGGGGATGCAGACCTCGACTCTCACCTCGCCCTGCCTCGGATTTTGTCCGACAGTGCCAACCTCGACACTGTTGAGCTCCCCCCTTTCCGCCAATTGATTCTAGGTGGTGTGGAAGGTGTGATGACAGCGCACCTTGCAGTTCCAGCTCTGGACAGTGTGACCGGATTGCCTACGTCTTTGTCGAGCCAAGTGATTGCCGACATTCTTGTCGACTCACTTCAATTCAAAGGGCTGGTGATCACCGACGCTCTGACGATGGCCGGCGCAGCCGACCCTGTCCCGCCGGGCACTCGAGAAATTGAAGCCTTGCGAGCAGGCAACGACATTCTGCTCTTCCCCTCCTCTCCCAAACTGGCCATCGACAGCATCATGGCTGCCCTGCGGTCTGGACGTTTGGACACAGCCCGGATTGAATCGGCTTGCCTCAAAGTCCTGATGGCCAAGCAATGGAGCGAACGAACCCGACCGCATCTAGGCCAAATGCACGTTCCCAGTCTGCAGCGCACGTTACGGAATCACATGCTCACGAGGCTGGGACCCGTTCACCGCAGTCAGCCGGATGACAAGTTGATCTTAATTGTCTTGGGAAACTCGGGAAAGGAGCTTGAATCTCGATTGCGATTGACCCACCCCAGCTTGGAGGTCATCCGGCACGGGAAATCTCCACTGGCTGCATTGGACATCGCAAGTGTCGTTCGCCAATCCGAGGGAGCGGACCGAATCTTGGTGGCGTTTTTAGATGAGAGCAATCGCCCATCGAGGAAATTTGGCGTTCCCTCAGGCGCCTCCAATCTGCTGAGGGCTCTGACCGATATGCAAATTGACCTCGATGTGGGGATTTTCACCAGCCCATATGCCTTGCAACACCTCCCTGCAATGCCCAAAGCCGGGTGGCTGCTCGCTTACCACGAAGACCCCCTGACCCAAAAGGCCGCCGCTGCCGCTTGGTGCATGGAAGGCCCCGCTCTAGGCAGGTTGCCTGTCGATGTGTCACCGTGGTCATTCGGCATGGGCAATCCGACTGAGATGGAGCGACTGCCTCGAAAGGCCCCGAATGCAGAGTCCAAAAGAATGGGAAGGCGTTTGGACAGTCTGGCAAAAGAAGCAATCGAAATGGGTGCAACCCCGGGAATGAGGCTCCTCGTGCTGACAGGTGACTCCATCTGCTATGACGGTGCACATGGCACCCTTGGGGACGCGGATGCTACACCGGTCACCCGGGCCTCCGTCTATGACCTGGCCTCCATCACAAAGGTGGCCACGACAACCGTACTCACGATGATGTCGACGGAGCGGGGCATGCTGGATCTCGACGCTCCCCTAGTCTCAATTCTCCACTCCCACGCAGGCGCCTCGCTTAACGATGAATTGGGCAAACGCACAGTGCGCGATCTGCTCGCACATCGCTCCGGGATGCCCGCGTGGATACCGTTCTACCTCGATTTAGTGCAACATCGCGATTCAACTGGTTTGAGTCTGAAAGCAACGAAGAAAGACGGTTGGATTGAAATCCGCCCGGACCTCTGGATGGAGCCCGCTTGGCAAGACACCATCCACAACCGCATCAGGTCCACGACGCCGGAGGAGAAAGGACGCTATCGCTACAGCGATTTGGGATATTACCTCCTTCAAGACCTTCTCGAGTCCATCTGGGAAAAGCCACTTGAAGACCTCGCCGACAGCCTTATTCATGCCCCTCTGGGACTAAATAGGATTGGCTTTCAGCCATTGGATTGGTGTGGCATCCAAGACATCGCCCCTACGGAGCTCGACACCCTGTTCCGAGGCGCCTGGGTCCGGGGGACAGTGCATGACCCTGGCGCGGCCATGTTGGGCGGCATCGCCGGGCACGCCGGTCTGTTTTCAGATGCGCATGACCTCGCTGTGATCATGGAAACCATGCGGCGCGGAGGCGAATGGAATGGCATTCGCCTCCTCAAGTCCCAAACTATAGAAGACTTTACGGCCCGCGCCTTCCCAGAAGAAGAGAATCGCCGGGCGATCGGATGGGACAAACCCGGACTCGAAGAAGACAGCGGAGCGAGTGGAAATGCGGGTAGCTGGGACAGTTTCGGACACAGCGGGTTCACGGGCACCTTGGCTTGGACCGACCCGAAAGCGGGTTGGACTGCGGTGTTCTTGAGCAACAGAATCTGTCCTGATCCCGAAAACAGGAAGCTCATAGAGGAGGACATCAGGACGAAGGCCCTGCTCATCATAGAAGAAGAACTCGCACTTCCGCACCGCTTTAATCCCGGGGGAACCTCCCCGCATTAACTTCGCCGTATGCGTGTAGGAATGGTGTGTTACCCAACGTTTGGGGGAAGTGGCGTGGTGGCCACTGAACTTGGCAAAGCGTTGGCCAAAAAAGGCCATGAGGTGCACTTCATCACATATGACCAACCTGTAAGGCTGGGCAGTTTCCGTCCCAATGTGTACTACCACGAAGTGCGCATTTCGAAGTACCCCCTATTCGATTATCCCCCTTATGAACTGGTTCTGGCTTCCAAAATGGTGGAAGTCGCACGGCAGCAGAAACTGGATCTGCTCCACGTGCACTACGCCATTCCCCACGCGTCCAGCGCATACACAGCAAAACAAATCCTAAAGCACAGCGGGGTGCACCTCCCTGTAATCACCACGTTGCACGGGACCGACATCACCTTGTTGGGGAAGGACCCCAGCTTTGAGCCTGTCATCTCTTTCGCAATCAACCAAAGCGATGCTGTAACTGCGGTGAGCTCCAGCCTTCGCAGCGACACGTATAAACTGTTCGGCATTAACCGGGACATCGAAGTCATCCCCAATTTCATCTGTCCAAAGCATTTTGTGAATCTCGGCTCTGCGCACAACCGTTCAGAATTTGCCCGGGAGGATGAAGCACTGGTCTGTCATGTCTCCAATTTCCGACCGGTCAAACGGGTCGAGGACGTCATCCGAACCTTTGCCCTTGTCGCAGAAAAGCGGCCCGCCCGACTGCTTATGGTTGGAGATGGTCCGGACCGACCCGCAGCAGAGCGCTTGGCCCGGGAGATGGATATCGCCGACCGCATCACCTTCCTCGGTAAACTAAAAAACCCACTGGAGGCCTTGGCCATAGCCGACCTGTTTCTGCTCCCATCAGAAAGTGAAAGTTTCGGATTGGCTGCCTTGGAAGCACTCGCTTGTGGCGTGCCTGTTGTGGCCACTGAGGCCGGGGGATTGCCCGAGGTCATACGCCACGGGGTCAGCGGCATGATGGCGCCTGTAGGCGACGTGGAACGAATGGCCGATGATGCGGCTTTTCTTCTCTCACCAGAAAACCACGACAAGTTCAGAAAGCAGGCATTGAAACGGGCATCCGCCTTTCACATCGATGTCATATTGCCCCACTATCTCAAGGCATACGAGCGCATTCTCTCGCACCAAGCCACAACCTAATGGGAACAAATACCCGTCGAAAAGAAGGGCGCATTGGAGAGCGTATCGCCATCGCACAATCGGACGATTCACTCAAGGTGGACATCCACCAGCAGATTCCACCAGTACAGATGATGTTGTTGACCCTATGGCTGGTGTCCTGGATGGCATTGGAGGTACTCGTACTGTACTTCTGGACGCAGGAACCAAACGAAGGCAACGCTTGGTTAGGATATGCCATCTATAGTGCCTTCTGGGGGTTTTTTGCCTTCAGGATCGGCAAAGTCTGGATGTGGCGCAGGGTGGGCAGAGAAGTTCTGGTAGTGGACCGCAAAGGAATCAGCATTGCCATGGCCTTTGGCGAACGTGGGCTGCCTGATTTTTTTGCGCATGGCACGTACACAATGCCATCTCGAATTGAAGCAAACCCACAGCAAATTCTGCAGACATTCGAAAAGGCATTTTGGTCCATGGGGGGCGAAACACTCCAGTTTTCCAGTGGGAAACGGACCATGGTGCTGGGAAAACAATTGAGCGAGCAACATGCCAGTGCCCTGCTCAAACTGATTCAAGGTGCAGTCCGGCGTCTGAATCCAAATTGAGCCTCTGGCCCATTTCTAGTCACCCCTGTTTTAGTGCCCTCAAGGCAGCGGCGTACCCTTCCAAACCGAGTCCACATACCACGCCCCGACAAACCGGGCTCAATAAGCTGGTGTGCCGAAACTCCTCTCGTGCATGCACATTGGTGATGTGAACCTCAATGACGGGCGCGGCGATCGCAGCAACAGCATCCCGAAGGGCCACCGATGTGTGCGTATACCCACCGGCATTCAAAATGACTCCTCCGGAGTCGAAACCGACGTCGTGCAAAAAATCAATGAGCTCTCCCTCGACATTGGATTGGTAGTACTGTATGTCCAATCCAGCAAATATGGTACGCAAGGTCTTGAGATACGATTCAAACGATTCATGGCCGTACTTCTCCGGCTCGCGAAGCCCGAGCAAATTGAGGTTGGGTCCATTGACGATGTGCAGGGCCATGGCGTGATTCAGTCGAGTGCAATTTCGTCATGAGCGTCGACAAAAAGAATGTTGCCTATGCCGTGGTGCGCCTCAAAGAGCTTGACCCCTTCTCGGCGGATGTCAGCATCGTTGAACCCGATGAACGTCAAGTCCGCAAACTTGCTCCGCTCATCAATTAGGGCTTCCCTCAGGTCCCCTGACATTTCCTCGACCATCTCAATGTTCTGTTCGCTTACCGGAATTCTCCCAGCCTGAATCTGGTCCCGCAATGCCTGCTCTTTTTTGGTCCTGTCCCCATCCCTGTAGATGGAAAACACCTGAATGTTGGATTCCCGCCAGTCCGGATGTCCCTGAAGCACATAAGCCATAAGAATCATCAAGTTGGCATTGGCGCTGTCCTCAGGCGTAATCCAAATGTGGATGTTTCGCCTTTCTCCAAAACCTCTAAAGCTGGAGCGAAGCAAACACAAGTCAAGTTGAGACCCGCGGAGCAAATCATAATTCGCCACCAGTTCCAAAGCACTTTGGGGCTGCTCATCTATGTACTCTAAAAGAATGGCGTTGTTGCCTTGACCGCTTATGCCGGGCAATTGAACGCACTGGGCGATGGCAGAGGTGTACGATGGGGACACGATTGTCGACATGCTGACACGGCTTTTCACAGCTTTACCCATGTCAGCCAAACCCTGTTTCGCCCGAACAGAACTACGGAATGTCCGAGCATCGAGTCTGCCCTCAATCAGATGAACATAGGTTCCGAAACCCTGCCGATGGGCCAGCCATCGCACCATATCAAATGCACCCGGTCGACGAAACGTGTCCTGACTTACCCCGAGCACCAGCGGGCGCCAATCCTTGCGGTCCAATTCCGCCCGATCTCGGCGCTGCAAGGTGAGCTGAAGATAGCGGCTCAATTGAAACAGCATTCCCCGGAAAAGGGCGACCATGCCGCTCTCCCCGCGGCGCGACAAGCCAACATAAATGATGGACATGATCACAATACTGCCCACGGCATAACTGAAGTTCATCAGAAACATCAGATAAAAACACGTAAAGGCACCAATGAGGCTTAAAAACCAGTGGGAACGAAACGTTGGGCGGTAACTGGGACTGGCGGCGAAATGCTCGAAAAGGCTAACGAGACAGATGGCCCCGTAGGTCACCATGAAGAACATGGAAATGATCTCCGCCACGGCATTGATGTCTCCGAGAGAGACAAACACAAAGCCGATGGCACAGGTGACGATAGATGCGATGACAGGCTCGTTATCGGACTTTCTCCCGCGCTTCAACCGGATGCCGATGGGCTTGGGGAAGATGCGGTCCACGGCCAATGCCTGCAAGGTTCGCGGTGCTATAATGACACTACCTAGGGCACTGGAAACGGCAGCAGCAGCCAACCCCATTGGAATCAATGGCGGCCACACCGATAAGGCCTCCATGTAGAGCTCGTCCGAGGCGAGTTGCTCCGGACTGGCACTTACCCAAAATTTGAGCGCCACGAGGATGTACACCACGATTCCAGCCACGGTAGCCCAAAGCGTGCCCCTCGGAATTGCCTTGGCGGGATCCTTGAGGTCCCCGCTTAGGCCCAGGCCTGCAGCAATACCTGTGAAGGCAGGAAAGATGAAGGTGAATACCTCGATAAATGAATATCGGGTTATGGTACGCCCATCGGACGTGGTAAATGTCTCTTCAATGGTCCTGAGAATGTCCAACTCCGCCTGTGGCTCACCACTGCCAAAGAAGAAGCTCAACAATGCCAAAACCAAAATGGCCACAACGCCATACAAAGCCTTGACTCCAACTTGGGCACCTTTGGTCAGCATCAAAAGCGTCAACAGGGTCATGAACCCATAGTTGATCTGCCAAGAGGCCACCTCAATGCCCTGTGTCACTTCAAGCCAAGCGGTCAAATCCCGGGTCGACACCGTGAATGCAATGATGTAAAAGGCAACACTGATGGCTTGGCTGAGAAAGAGTGCAATGCCGATGGCCCCGCCAATGGAAAGGCCAAAAGACCGGCTGATCATGTAATAGGCACCGCCGCCTTCCACCTTTTGGTTGGTGGCGATTTCCGCCACGGCCAAAGCTGTCGGAATGGTCACCAAATGACCCAGCAAAATGATGGCCATTGTCGACAATAGCCCAACGTGCGCAACGGCAAAGCCAAACCTTAGGAACAGGATTGCCCCAAGAATGGTCGAAATCGCCGTCATAAAGACAGCAAACGTCCCAAGACCTTTCTCCCCGGCTGGCATGATTCTGGCTTAGTCGGAAATCTCGAAGGTTTCGAGAATCCAGATGTCTTTGGTGATGGACTGGTTGTTCTTGAAATAGTAGACTCCGTGCTTGGCCACCGTCTTGCGGTAAACATTGACCTCGTTGCCGACCCGAACGGTGCGCTCGATAATAAGGGCATTTCCCTCCTCATAGCTTCGCTCTTCCACGCCTTTTCGGATGCCCTCCTTGGCCTTGACTTCATGGTAGTCTTCAGCGCTGAGGGGGGCACCACTGTAGCGGTCGTTGGCTTTTCGACGGGCTGTGGCGGAACGGAGCGTCGCCTCCCCTGAGGCAACCCGCTTCGCTTGGTCGTCCGTACGCTGCGTCTCCTTGATTTCAATCCAATTGTCGATTCTTCGGACCTCTTCCCCTTCGCCCAAGCGGTTGTAGGTTCGGGCTGTTCGCTGCACGGATTCATAGTTCATCATCCGGGAATCCACAGACGCCAGACGGACATCGCGATTGAAGTCCGCGTATGTCCGGAGCAGTCGGTCCAAACTGTCTACAAACGTGGCATATCGCTTGGTCCTATCAAAAAGCCTTTCTCGATTCTCGTTCGCTTTTCGTCCGACGGTGATGATGCGATCGCGGCGCAGTGCGTCGGCTCGGGTCATTTTATCGATCTGAACTTCCTTTTGTGTTTCCAACCGAAACTCCAGGGCTGCAATACGATTATTTCGCTTAAGGGAAGCATCATACTGCACCTCTGCTTGAAGGGCTGATTTCTCCTGAATGTCCATCCATTGAGAACCGCGCCGCGCGTGGCTGTTTCCCAACCACAACGCATTCTGCTCTTCGGTTCGCTCTGCAATGAGCTCCACGGCTTGTGCCCTGGCTCGAATCTCGGAATCAAGTGCGTTTCGATAATAGGCTTCTGCATCGTCTTCTGACGCGCGCTGCAACGCGAGAATATAATTGTTGCTCCTGTCCCGATTTGCAGCGTTTGCGGACTTGGCGGCCTCTCGACGGCGGGCGGCCTCTATGTCTGCAGCCTCGCGCTCGGCAGCCAGCATGGCGGCCTGGTCTTCTGCCAAAAGTGCAGCCTCTTCTGCAGCCAGAGCCGCAGCGCTTTCTTCAGCTGCCAACATGGCATCGGTGTCCACATCAAAATCCCCCTCGATCTCAGTCTCCTCCATAAGTGCCGTGAGTCGACGCAAACGCGTTTTTGGATAGCGCTCAATCGGCTTCATCTCCTGCGCGGCCTCATAAGCCGCTTTGGCCGTCGGCCAATCTTCAGCGTCAAACGCGGCATCTGCCTCCCGGACCTTGTCCTCATATTGACGATCGAGTTCAGATGAAGTGCTGTTCTCTTCCGCCGGGGCTGCTTCCTCCTCAACCTGGGTGAGGTCAACTATGCGTGCCTCCGACTCTGCCGCTCGGTCAACGGGATACTGCTCTTGCGGCAGCAGATTGGCTGCTTCGAGGTACAGTGTCTTCGCCTCGAAATAATTCTGTTTTCCAAAGCTCTTGTCTGCTTTTGAAATCAAGCGGTCATACTCCTTTTGCGTTGCAGCCGCCTCCCTTTCTTTCGCTGCCCTCTCCGCCTTTTCATTTCTGTCGCTGGCTGCCTCTGCCCTCGCCACTTCACCTCCATCCTCTGCAGCCACGTCATCTTCTGAATCCGAAGAAGGAATCTCAGCAAGGAGTTCTCTGGGTTCCAACTCATCGGGCTTGACGTCCAGAGCCCCTTCCAGGGCGATTCGGGCAGCATCCCAATCTTTTCTCTTCAATTTAATCTTGCCTTCGCGTAGCAACCGGTCGTACTCCGCTGCCAATACAGCGGCCTCCTCGGCTTCCGCCTGATTTGCGGCGGCTTCATCCATCATGGATTCCGCTCGGGCATCGCCCGGCACCTCGTTCAGTGCGCGCTCAAGCCAATTGATGCTCTGCTCCCACCGCTCGCGGCCGAACTCCACCTCGGCCTTTCGCATGTGCTCATCGTAGTTCTTGTTCGTCGAAGGCGCATTGGAGGCACTTTCGTTCTGTCCCGCATCTTGAGCACCTTCGAGAGCGGCTTCGATTCGAGCCTGCATGTTTCTGGTGTAGTCGAGATCCCAATCGAGTTTTTCCTTGGCCGCATCAAATGACAACTTGCCAATGGGCTCTTCCAACAAAGCGAGGTCAAAACCTGCCGGAACTTCAAACAAGCTCATTTCCACATTCAGGAAGAATGGCCGCTCTCGGAACGCTTCAGGAATCGTGGATGTATTCACCTCTACCCTTCGCACACTCAAGTCCTCAAAGGTGAAAACCAACTCATAATCTGAGCCATGGTCCAAACTGAGGGTATACTTCCCGTTGGATAAAGTCCGAACGGCATCGTAGGATTGGCCCTCCTGAAAAACGGCCACCTCAACCCCGGCAAGCTTCCGATTGGTGTCTTTGTCGCGCACAGTTCCATCCACTTCGATGCTGCCCTGTCCCGCAACCGAAGTCCCAATCAGACAGCAGCAAAACAGGCACAATAGCCTCCAAAACGGCCGCATCGTTTTCTTTTCGTGTATGCTTTTGCAATGATCCATGGCAACATCCTCGAAATAAGGGATTTCCGTCGAACCTTCCACACAATTCACCTTTACCTTACGCAAAAGTATGCCCATAGGATATTGGGAAACCGAACATTTGCTCCGCCCGGCCGACCACACCGTAGTCGGAGCGGGCATTGTGGGCATGTCCACAGCCCTGCAATTGAAACGTGCCCGGCCCGATTCCCATGTTCGCCTTCTGGAGCGCTCACCGATTTCGGCAGGAGGGACAACAAGAAACGCCGGCTTTGCCTGCTTTGGAAGTGCCGGAGAGTGGTTAGATGACCTCGAGGCGTTGGGTGCAGAACAGCTTGGAAAGCTCATTCGCATGCGGGCGGAAGGCCTCACCGAATTGGTGAACCTGCTCGGAGCAGATGCCATCGGTCTAAAATGGACCGGCGGATGGGAACTTTTGGGCAACAGCGAGGGGGATACCCGCCTAGCTAAACGCATCCAAGAGGCACTACACACCTTACAAACGGCGGCCACTCCACTGCTCCAAGAAGCATTGGCAAACGTTCATCCAAAACCGGATCCAGGCCCTGCACTGGTCTTGGATTCAGACAGAGCCAACCGGGTTGGGGCCAATATGGCCATCGCACTCCCCTGGGAGGGCATGCTGCATACAGGACGCATGGTGTCTGCATTTCACCGAGCACTGGATGCGGCGGGAGTGCAACGTATCCACGGTATCGAAGTGCAAGAGATGACAGAAGGTTCTCAGACCTGGGCTATGGACACTTCCATGGGTACGCTCCACACGAAAAATGTCGGGATCTGCACCAATGGACTCGCTGCTCAACTGGTTGAAGGCCTCGATGTCCAACCCGTACCCAATCGGGTTCTGGTCCTCAAAGTGCCGGTGGGATCATTGCCTGTGGGAACCTATCACCTGGATCAAGGCTACTTGTACATGCGCACCCTCGATGAACACCACATCCTCTTCGGCGGGGGTCGACATTGGGGAATCAAACTTCCGCTGCCCCCTGAGCGCGATTGCAAGGCCGAAGCGCAATGGGACGCGCAACTTTTGGTCTCTGCCAAGAAATGGCTTGAGGTTGAAAAAGTGACTCACATGTGGACCGGTTGGCTGGGTGTAGGAAGCGACCGTCGTCCCCTCATCGGGGAGAGCCGTCCAGGGCTTCACCACGCTGTGCGCATGGGGGGTATGGGCGTGGCCATCGGAGCAGGCATAGGCAGGGAGCTGGCGACAAATATGCTGGGAACGTAACCCCGAGCGTCCCCCGCCCGTAAGGAGCGTGAACACCACATCACGTTCCGCATGTTTACCCTCTACCTCCCGGTTTTCAATCGCATTGTGCATTTCGCGATGCCCTTATTTCTTGCTGTGCTCACGTTGTATTGCAGTGCCGTGTTCGGACAATCGGCATCTACCGGTCCAGCAGCAGCCATCCATGCGGGATGGCAATCCGGGCCGACGACCTTGCACTCAGAACGTACTGCCGCCTATGGAGCCCACCATCTCGGCAACACGGGGTTTGGTCATGCAGTGACTGTACAGGCCCGATGGAATGGTCCTTGGGAAGTAGAATTTCAAGGCGCAAGGACCCAAATCGTCACAGACGATGGCTATGTCAATGGAATTCAAACCGAAATCCAATCGGCAGCGGTGATATGCAATTACTTGCTTTCGGGGAATGAGACACAAAATGCCGCCACGCGAAATGCACGCATCACCCAAGGTTTTCAACCCTTCATTGGCGTGGGAATCGCCCATGTGGACCATTTAATAAAACAAGACCTCCAGGACGCCTATGGCAACACATATCACCTTTGGTCGGACGGCACGCTGAGGGACATCGATGAAGCCGGCGATCACGATGGAAACGCCAACATTCTGCGCCGCGATTACTCCTACGAAAGTGACCTTGCTGACCAGGAGAATATGCCAGGAATAGGTCGCAGCCTTGCAATACCTGCTCAAATCGGTGTGCGAATGGACATCAGCCCGAGAGTCAGGATGCGCATGGGCGTGAGCGGATGGCTTGGTCTGACCGACAACATCGATCAAAAAGCATCTGGAAGAATGCTATCTGGAGACGCTTTAGCCACCGGTTTCTTTGGCTTGGGCATTCGACTGGGCAAGCTTGGTAAGAAGACAGCCCCTGCGCCCATCGTGCCAGGTATGACATCGGCCGACGCTGCATTGCTCGCCTCCATGGACACCGATGGCGATGGCGTCGATAACCTGCGCGACCGCTGTCCTGGAAGCCCTCTTGATGTCGAAGTCGATGTCAATGGTTGCCCCGTGGACTCGGATGGAGATGGATATGCCGACTATCGCGATTCAGAGCCGCATTCCCGTCATACCCGGGTAAACGGCCGGGGTGTGGTGATCAACCCTTTGGCACCGATGAGCACCGATTGGGATACCGTCCGAGGCCAAGTCGCGTCTGACTTGACAAATTGGAACGGATACACACTTCGCGTTCCCAAGCCAAAGGAAGGATGGACGGAAGCCGAACAACACTCGTTGATGGCCTTTGCGAATCTCCAAGAAACTTCCAGTGCCATAGAGGTTCAAATTGGACATGACCCTCTAAAAGCTGGGCTTGCTGCGGACGCTTTAATAGAACAAGGGATGACGCCAGAAATTATCGAGCCAACATCGGAAACCCCCGAACTGGCTGGCGCATCCACCTCACCTTTTAATACCGAAGTTGAGCACCATCGCGTTCAACTCGGCGCCTTCCGAGCACCAGAAAATGAAGAACTCGACATCCTTTTTGCAGGAATTGACGTAATCCAATTCCGCGGCGAGGATGGATTAACCCGGGTGGTCAGTCGTGCATTTGACAATCGTTCCGATGCGATTAAGTACAAATTGGAAATGCAAAGCCGTGGATTCGTTGGCGCATTCCTCACTTCGTATCTAGGTGGTGCTCCTGCCGAGAGCAGCGTTGTGCCTGCGACTGCACAGTTAAATTCCCCACAGTTTGATTCTGACAAGGTCCGCTTCCGCATTCAGATTGGCGCCTTAAAGGACCAAGTCTCCACAGAGGCACTCAATGCCTTCCTCAACTTGGGTCAAGTTGAGCACCGAGCTGCGCTAGGTTGGTATCGATACTTCCAAGGCGCTTACCCCTCTGTGGAGGAGGCGCGTTTGGCCCTGCCAGAAATGCAAACTGCCGGTTTCCCTGATGCCTTTGTGGTGGGTGAAGTGGCTGGCAGAATTGTCCCTGTGGCGGAGGCCCTCATCTTGCTTCAGGACTAAGGAAAAACCACCTTTCAGACCTGTGAATCGGGCGATGGGTGCACCACAGCAGACAAGGCAGTGGCCACGCGCATTCCATCCATGGCAGCGGAAAGGATTCCGCCTGCATATCCAGCGCCCTCGCCACACGGATAAAGTCCCTCGGCACCAGGCATCATGCAACTTTGGGGGTCGCGTACCATCCGCACGGGACTGGACGTGCGGCTTTCCGGGGCCACCACAATGGCCTCAGGATGCAAGTACCCCGGCATTTTCCTTTCGAAGTTCAAAATCCCGGCAATCAGTCGGTCTACGATGAAGTCGGGCAATATCTCTGTCAAATCAACGGACCTCAAGCCCGCCAGATAACTGCAGTTCGGCAGGTCCTTGGACCTTCTGCGCTTCACAAAGTCGGTGAGCCTTTGGGCTGGTGCCGCTTGGCCACCTCCTCCGGCGCGATGACATGTCTGTTCGACCTCTCGCTGAAAGGCCACACCACCCAATGGGCCGTGGTGTCCCGACGCATCGAGATCCGTTTCTTCCACCGTCGTGACGATTCCGCTGTTGGCCCAAGGGTTGTTGCGCTTGGAAGGACTCCAACCATTGGTCACGATCTCTCCATCGGCTGTCGCGCAAGGTGCAATGACCCCCCCGGGACACATGCAGAATGAGAACACGCCGCCGCCTTCTACTTGGGTCACCAAGGAATAGGCAGCCGGCGGCAAACTCAGCGGTGCCGCCTCTTGATGTTCAGAAAGCCGATACTGCCTGCGGTCGACCCAAATCTGCGGATGCTCTATGCGCACCCCCATGGCAAATGGCTTCCGCTCAATGCGCAGGCCCTCCTTTGCCATCCATTGAAACACATCCCGTGCGCCATGACCCGTGGCGAGGACGACGCCCTCAGCCAACACCTGGCCCGCCTCCGTTTGGACCCCCTGAACACGACCACCCTCACCTCGTACCAGTCCATCTGCGCGAACGCCAAACCTAACCTCGCCTCCACATGACTCGATGCGATGCCGCATCGCTTCGATGATGCCCGGCAATTTGTTGGTGCCAATATGCGGATGGGTATCCACAAGGATGTCTGGTTCGGCACCGTGCTCCACAAACCACCCCAACGCCCTGTGCCAGTCCCCCCGTTTTTTGGCCCGGGTGTATAGCTTCCCATCCGAGTAGGTGCCAGCCCCCCCCTCGCCAAAACAGTAGTTTGATTCCGGATTCACCTGTCCATGCCGAACCAAGGCCACGAGGTCTCTTCGTCGCTCGCGAACTGGCTTCCCTCGTTCGATGATGATGGGCCTGACGCCCAGTTCAATCAAACGAAGGGCACAGAACAGCCCTGCAGGACCACCGCCCACCACGATCACCTCAGGAGCGCCGCGGACAGACTTCCACTCCCCTTTGCTCACTGGGACCTCACTCAAATCAAGAGCCACCTTCAATTCCATACTGGCCGGTTGGCGACGCGCATCCAAACTCCGACGCAGCACCACCCAGCTTTTGAAACCATCCACTTGACGTCGGAGCGCACGGTCAATCGCCTCGTCGTCCCTCGCTAGATCCGGAGGAAGTCGGAGGGTGACCTCCCTGCGGAAAGCCTCCGTCTCCTTTGCTGTCGGACGTTTGTTCATTTCCAGCGGCAAATTACATGCTGCTCTATGCAAGGACACCCTTGGCCGGAAGTAGATTTGACGCATGTCGCATCCCGACATTCCCAACCTGTGCATCGAAGACCGTGGTCTGGATGCCGATCGCATGATTCAGCTGCTCGATCAACTCTTGTTGCCGCGCCTCATTGAAGAGAAGATGCTCAGTCTCCTCCGGCAAGGTCGAATCAGCAAGTGGTTCAGCGGAATGGGACAAGAGGCCATTTCCGTTGGCTGCACTGCGGCCTTGGCTGAGGATGAGTTTATCCTGCCCATGCACCGCAACCTTGGAGTCTTCACCACGCGGGGCATAGAACTGACCCAACTGTTTGCCCAATTCCAAGGCAAAGCTTCCGGCTTCACGCAAGGACATGACAGGAGCTTTCATTTCGGAAGCATGCCCCACCACATTGTCGGCATGATCAGCCACCTCGGCCCACAACTTGGAATCGCCGACGGAATTGCGCTCGCCTCTCTGCTCGGGGACTCGGGTAAAGCCACGCTGGTCTTCACCGGTGACGGCGCCACCAGCGAGGGAGACTTCCACGAGGCGCTCAACGTGGCCACAGTTTGGCAGTTGCCGGTCATCTTCTGCATAGAAAGCAATCACTGGGGGCTCTCCACCCCAAGCAGCCAGCAGTTTCGCTGTGCCCATTTCATTGACAAGGCCCCGGGATATGGAATTCCTGAAGAGGACGCGATTCGAATCAATGGCAACGACATCCTGGCCGTTTTTGACACCGTCTCAAAAGTTGCAGCTTCAGTTAGGGAAAGGCCCCGCCCCATTCTACTTGAGTTTGAGACCTTTAGGCGCCGGGGACACGAAGAAGCCAGTGGCACCAAATATTACCCTCAAGGCCTGATAGAAGCTTGGGAAAAAAACGATCCGGTTGACCGATACACTGAGTTTCTGATCCAACAGGGCGTCCTGGATGAAGGCCGATTAGAGGAAATTAAAAAGGCCCACAAGGCCAATATTGAGAGCTCACTAAAAGCGGCAGAAGCGCAGCCAGTGGTTGAACCGGACCAAGAGGCCGAATTCGATCGACTGTTTCGTCAAGAAACCGGAGTACTTAGGTCACCCGGCACGGATTCGCGTGAAATGCGATTCATCGACGCTGTATCCGAGGGATTGGGGCAGGCCATGGAACGCCACCCGAATTTGGTGTTAATGGGGCAAGATATTGGCGACTATGGCGGCGTGTTCAAGGTCACGGATGGATTTGTCGACCGGTTTGGTCGGGACCGCGTTCGCAACACCCCTCTGTGCGAAAGCGCCATCATTGGAACTGCTTTGGGATTGTCCATTGCAGGGTCCAAAGCCATGGTCGAAATGCAGTTCGCTGATTTTGTGACCTGCGGATTCAACCAAATCGTCAACAACCTGGCCAAGCTCCACTGGCGCTGGGGTCAAAATGCAGATGTGGTCGTGCGGATGCCCACAGGGGCCGGGGTCGCTGCGGGCCCATTCCACAGCCAGTCCAATGAAGCGTGGTTCTTTCATGTGCCGGGGCTGATGATTGCATATCCAGCATTCCCAGAGGATGCCAAAGGCCTCCTCGCCCGGGCTATCGACTCACCCAACCCCGTTCTGTTCTTCGAACATAAGGCGCTGTATCGGAGCCTTTCCGCCGAGGTACCAACAAACGACTACAGTCTGGAATATGGGAAATCCCGTCTTATTGGACGCGTACAAGACGCACTGATCATCACCTATGGCATGGGGGTTCATTGGGCCCTCGAAGAGGCAAGACGACGCCGAGAAAATGACGGGACAGAAATTGGTGTACTCGACTTGAGAACCCTAGCCCCCCTCGATTGGGACGGTGTTTTTTCTGCGTCTAAAAAAGCCGGCCGCATCTTGGTGTTGCATGAGGACAACCTCACCGGTGGCATTGGAGCCGAAATCACGGCTCGGATCCAATCGGCTTGTTTCGAACAACTGGACGCACCCGTGACTCGGGTGGCCTCAATTGACACCCCCATCCCGTTTGCGCCAACGCTGGAGGCTGCGTATCTCGGGAACGCCCAATTGGGCGAAGCGCTTGACGCACTCTTGGGGTACTAATCCACTTTTTCAACACATCACCCACAACAGGTGATTGGCGATGATTCGCTCCTAACTTGAGTCCATGCGAGATGGTCTCGAAATGCGACGAGCGGTGCATGTGTTACTTCTGGACGTGATGGAGCAATGTGCTCGACACATCGAGTCCTGTCCGCAAGGAAGGGATCGTTTGGAGGATATCGCCAAGTCAGCACACGACTGCCTCGTCCAATTTGAGATTCGAAGCCAATCCGACAACGAAGGAGCACTCTCCCACAGGGGCCTATACAGAAAAGTTCAGGATTGCGTTTTGGAGTGGCTGCTCCAAATGCAAGACATCCGTCGTGACGCTGAGCGCGCCTCCCTAACTACACCCCTCGCGGAGTGGACTGAGGCTCACCCATCAGACCAACATACCGTCGTCGTCTGAGTTTGGTCGATGCGCACCGGCGTCACCGGCGGCGAACGACCTGTTGTGGATTCCGAATGGCCTGTTCAATCGTGCGAATGTCAGATTTGAGCATTCCTTTTTTATCCAATCGCTTTGCATTGGCCAGCAGTGCCTTGGCTTCCTTTGGTCGACGCTTTGAACTCTGAATGGCTGCTAGGTTCAGCATCACTGCAGCCTTTTCCTCGTCGCGCTTCATGCCCACTTCCAACGCTTGACGAAAAGCCTTCTCTGCTTCATTCAGGCTGGACTCCAACAACAGGTTTCCCTTGAGAAACCAGTATTGACCTCGGTTGCTTTTCCAAAGGTGTTTGGGGTTGATTCCCTCCAGCGTGGACCTTGCTTTGTCCATTTTCTGCTGCTGAATGCGCAGGGCCACAAGAATCATCCGAATGCTGCGAAGCACCGTCAAGCCCAAGAGAACCCCGACGATGGTCATTCCAATTCCGCTGCCGATGTATCCAGTGGAGTAAAGCTTTACTGAGTAGGCAATGGCCCCGCCAGCGAGGGCAAACTTTAAGATGCGTGTATCAAAGGGAAAAATCATGGTCAGGTCTGCAGGTTTACTGGTCATGCCGACAAGCCATGCGAAACTAACGAGTACGAGGCATAGATGAACTAAATTCGCGGAGAGTCAAGCGCATTTACTGCATCCCATGAACCTCCTACGATTCCGCGTCATCATCGACATCGAGGATGACGTTTTCCGAGACATCCTCATCGACAGGACCTCTTCACTGGAGGACCTTCACCGGGGCATCCTCGCCGCCTTCGATTTCGGGGAAGGCGAAATGGCCTCGTTTTTCCAATCGGATGAAGACTGGGGACGGGGACGTGAGGTTCCACTCATGGACATGGGCACCGACGACCAAGGCAACCCCTACCCCTCGATGCGCACAACGGCCATCGAGGACCTGACCTCGGCTGCCAACGACAGAATGGTCTACGTCTATGACTTCCTTCGCATGTGGTGCTTCTATGTGGAAGTCATTGGAATTGAGGAAGGTGAACGGCCTGAATTCCCGCTTTTGGCCCAAGAGTTTGGTGAGGCGCCAGACCAATTCGGCAAAGAAGTGGATTTCGACATGGAATTGGAAGAACCTGAAGAAGAGGACAAAGGACCACTGAAAACCGGAGATCCGGAATTGGATGCTTACCTCGCTGGAGAAGAGGAAGACGAGGAAAATTCCGGCCCGAGTTTTACCTCTTTGGACGACCTCGACGACGCTGCCTATTGAGCCCCATGGCCTCCATCCCTAGGCGGGCAGAGGCCCCATTGCTCATCACAGTGGTTGGGCCAACCGCCATTGGAAAAACCAGCCTTGCCATCCGAATTGCCCAAGCAATCGGAGTGGAAATTCTGTCCTCCGACAGCCGACAGTTTTACCGAGAGATTCCCATCGGCACTGCACAGCCCACAATAGATGAACGCGCATCGGCACCCCACCACTTCATCGACTTTCTCTCTGTCACGGACGATTACAGCAGTGGCCGTTTCGAGACCGATGCGGTAGCTTGGCTTTCTGACCATTTCGCGGCGCGCAGTCAAAGCGGATTGCCCCAAGTCGCTGTTATGGCCGGTGGTAGCGGCCTCTATGTCCAAGCCGTTCAATCCGGCCTAGATGCCATGCCTTCGGACGAGATGGTGCGCAATGAGTTGAATGCCATCTATGCGTCAGATGGGCTTGCCCCCCTTCTGGCTGAGCTTAAAAGGCTCGACCCTGTGCACCACGAACAAGTAGATTTAGCAAATCCACATAGGGTCATTCGGGCATTGGAAGTGTGCCGTTGTTCCGGCCAACCGTACACTCAATTCAGAAGGAGCCAAGCAGACCTAAAAACCATTCATCCGGGTGGATGGGGGCGCCACATTCGCAGGCCTTGGGACACCCTGACCCTCGGTATTGGATCTCCAAGGGACTACCTCCATGACCGAATCAACCGCCGGACCCACCTCATGTTGGAACAGGGCTGGTTGCGCGAGGCCGAAGCCGTTATGGCACATCGAAATTGCAATGCCTTGAAAACCGTAGGGTACCCTCAGTTGTTTGATGTGCTCGAAGGTCGCACGAACATGGACACCGCCATTCGCAAAATTCAAGAGGCCACACGTCAGTTTGCCCGGCGGCAGCTCACTTGGTTCCACCGACAACAAGATGTCCATTGGATTGATGCGCGACGTCTCGATGACGGCCTTTCCTTGGCGCAGCAGTTCATTCAACATGGCCACGTCTGACCGCGCCGCAAAAAATAGACACGGCGCAATGAAGCAGCGCAGCGTGGCCTTCGACACCCAGTCTTCTGAAGACTTGGGCTTTGACGACATCCGAAAGCGGCTGGCAGACCATTGCAAAACGGAGAGCGCCATTCGCCGCGCACAGAAGCTTGCACCCAGCACACACCGGCCCACCGTTTTGGACGCTCTGGAATCCACGGATGAACTCCGAAGGATTCGCGTGGAGGGGCACACCTTCCCAACCTTGGTTTTTGAGGAAATCAAAGGTGAAATCAAGTTGCTCGAGGTTTCTGGTTCTGCCCTGACCGAAGCTGGCTTCATCAGGGTCTTGCAGTGCACCCGACTTGTCAATGACATCGTGGCGGCCCTGCATCAAAGAGAGCGCGCCTTTCCTCGGCTTTGCGGGATGGTCGGCACGGTGAGTGAAAACACGGAAATCGTCAAGGAAATCGAGGCTGTATTCGACCCGAAAGGTGGGGTGCGGAACCAAGCTTCTCAGGAGCTGGCGAAGATTCGCATCAGCATGCAGACCGCGCGCCGCCAGGTCAATCGGTTGTTCGACAAGGCCATGAGAACCTGCTCGAAACAGGGTTGGCTCGCCGACACTGAGGAAGGCTACCTCAATGGCCGAAGGGTACTGGCCATCGCCAGCACCCACAAGCGAAAGCTTCGTGGCACCGCCCTCGGCACGTCCAAAACCGGCTCAGTCACCTTCATAGAACCGGTGGAATGTCACCAGGTCAACCACGAGCTGGAAATGCTCCGAGACGACGAAAGGAAGGAAATCGTCCGCATCCTCCGTGCATTGACCCAGCGAATCCGAAAGCATACGCCGTTGATCAAAGCCCAGCAACGGCTATTGGTCAAACTCGACTTTTTGCAAGCAAAGGTCAAGCTAGCCCTAGACATGGATGGGGTAAAACCTCACATTATTAAGGAGCTTAGGATTGAACTGCTCAAGGCGCACCACCCCCTCCTCCTCCTAACCCACCGAAGCAAAGGGTTGCCCATTCAATCCCAAAATTTGACCCTCCTCCCAACACAGAGGATGTTGGTCATCAGCGGTCCAAATGCCGGTGGTAAGTCGATCACGCTCAAAATGGTGGGGCTCATTCAGGCCATGGCCCAAAGTGGATTGCTCGTTCCCGTCCATCCCGATAGCGCGTTGGGCTTGTTTAAGCAAATCCTGACTGACATCGGGGACAATCAGAGCATCGAAAACCAGCTCTCCACATACAGCTACCGCCTCAAGCGCATGAAGGGGTTTCTTTGCGATGCCTGCAGAAACACGCTCCTGCTCCTGGATGAATTTGGAACGGGCAGTGACCCCGAACTGGGTGGAGCCCTAGCAGAAGTCTTCTTCGAAGAGCTTTATGAGAAGAAGGTGTTTGGGGTAATCACAACCCACTACGCCAACATCAAGACCCGCGCAACCGCAATGCCGGAAGCAGTCAATGGAAGCATGTTGTTTGACGGTGAAACCCTCTCTCCGACCTACCTCCTTGACCTGGGCCAACCGGGAAGCTCCTTTACATTCGAAGTGGCTGAACTCAATGGGATTGACAAAGGGATCATCCACCGTGCCAAGGACAAGCTAGACCCCCGAAAAGTAAAGTTGGACGGGCTCATCGCCGGTTTGCAAAAAGAAAAATCGCGCCACGCAAGAATGGTGGACAGGAAACTCAAGGCCGAGCACGAGGCCGAGGAGGCCAAGAGGGAATATGAGCGGAGGGCTTCTCGCCTCAATGAGAGGCAGGATGCCGTCCAACAGGTCGGACAAGAGCAGAATTCAGCGCTCCTTCGCGGGCGAAAATTGCAGCAATTCATCAATCGATTTAAAACTGGTCAAGCGAACAAAGAACTTCTGGAGGACATACGGAAATACCTTTCCGTAGAGGCCACAAAGAAGGCCGAGAAAGCAGAAGCTGCTGCGAGAAAAAAAGCGGCCAAAGACGGTAGGCGACAGTCAGCCCGCAACCGCCAGAACCTCGATCGAATCAAAGTCGGCAGCACAGTGCGGCTGCGCGAAGGACGACAGCGTGGAGAAGTTCTCGACATCAAAGGCAAACGGGCCACCGTAGCCTTTGGCGACTTCCGAACGCGGGTTGAGCTCGCGGATTTGGTTTGGATTCGTTAACGCGGTCAATTCAGTACCACACGGCGGGTCGTTTGCGACCCATCTGACAAGGATACAGAAACCATTACGTACCCCCGGGAGAGTCCAGACACATCGAGGACAGCGGCTCCTCCCCACCATATTTCGGACGCCACGATGCGCCCCATGGCATCGTATACAGTAATGGTGGCCGCATCGGTCCACCCCTGAGCGGGCAAACGAAGGTGGAGTTGATCGGACGCGGGATTGGGGACCACCTTTAGCTCGCGCTCTATCCAAAATTGCGCCACGTCAGCAATTTCCTCGCAGGCCTGATCTGGTCCGCAGGGAACAGCAGCATCGGAATCTGGATAAGCTCCATGCAAAACGGTCTGTCCTGTGTTTTGTGGATCCAACCACAACTCCAACTTCTCGTCGGCCGGATTGGGATTGTCGTCCCAGTGAAAAGACATCTTCCCATAATAATCCGGCTGGTTTGGCCCTGTTCCGTTCCCTGCTCCTCCGTTAGAGCAGGCCGAAAGACCAGCTGACAATGTGCCAATTGAAAGCCCCTCTTCGTTGAAGAGATGAGAGCCCGATGACCCTCCTTCTGTCACACCGTGTTCGGTCACAGTCTCAATCCAATAAACGCGCCAATGCGATCCAAAATCGCCGAGGCTGATGCTCGAGGTGTTTTGGGTGTAAGTGCTGATTTTCTTCACATCACCGGAGGGATGGTGAATGCCCACGCCTTCGCCGGAACCGGAGCCGCTGGCATCCCACCCTGCATAGTAAACATCCCAGCTGCTCGGTATGGCGTCCTCCACCTCAACGAGGAGGAAGTCCGACCCCTGAAAGTTGTTGCCTTGGACATCGTCAGAATCGGCCAAACGAATGACCCCGGTTCTTCTTCGGTTCAACAAGCCATTGCCCTCGCCACACTCCGGACGCTCGTAGTTGAAGTACACTTTGAGCAGGGCAAATTCATCGTCATCTGCATCACTGGCACAATGAAGGGCCGTCAGCATGTATTGACGGCAATCCAAAGCAGTCGTATTGACCATGGCTCCAGAGCACAGGTAAGACCCTCCGTTCTCGATGATTGAAAGGCGAACCGTAGCATCGCGTTGGCACTCCCAACCCAAGATTTCAGGACAGGCTACATCGACTTCACATGGACCGCTTCCACCCATAGCACCCTCAACATCGCGAAACAAGGCCGCTGCCCCTTCGATGTGAAGGCGGACACTTGAAGACAGATCACGCGGAGCGTGGAGTCGAATAACCGCCCACTCCCCTGGAACATCGCCCGTGGCCAGACGGCCGTGGTCGTCATTGTCTCGGAAATCATACGGCCCTTCCTGCCACATTCCAGTGGCATCGGTAACCCATAGCTCTGCACCAACGGGCAAATGAAACTGGTCAAAATGCAAGGCCACACCTGAAGCACACTTCACGCGGACAGCTGCTGCATGGACATCCTCCCCTTCTGCAGGC